>JANOEZ010000079.1:0-1597 GCA_031413335.1 Nitrospirota bacterium | reverse complement strand
GGCTTCCTGACTCTTCGTGACTCACTCTTGATTGCACTGTATGTATCGCAGAATGCGTGCCACGCGAACAGCCAAGAGAACATCATGAATAAACAATGGGTTACCACTGGTAGGCGCCCAAGCTAGGGCACTACGGCCCTGTTCCATTTTCACAACACAGTCACACTCCTCGTTTCAGAAACACGACAGCGGTGCATGCCGGTTTACAGACTTGCCAAATGCAGGGCTTGCACCGTACTATGCCGCCATCGCGTCTATGACATCGCTGTTTTTCTCCATTCCATATCCCAATATCGATCCGGTCTTCCTGCGGCTGGGGCCGCTGGCGTTCCGCTGGTACGGGTTGATGTACCTGCTGGGATTGACGGCCGCCTATTTTCTGATCAAGAACCGGGCCACTGCCTGGCAGGTGGAACTCTCCAAGGATCAGCTCTACGATCTGGTGGTCTATGCGGCCTTCGGCGTCTTCCTGGGCGGCCGGTTCGGCTACACGCTGTTTTACAATTTCATGTTCTACGTGGAGAACCCGCTGAAGATCTTTGCCGTGTGGGAAGGCGGGATGTCGTTCCACGGCGGCCTGCTGGGAGTGATCGTTGCGATCGTCTGGTTCTGCCGGCGGCGGGGCCTGCCGGCGTTTCGAATCGGCGATCTGGCCGCCCTCAGCGCCCCGATCGGATTGGGGCTGGGACGGCTCGGAAATTTCATCAACGGCGAACTCTACGGCCGCGCGACCGACGTGGACTGGTGCATGGAGTTCCCGACCGGAGGGGGCCTCTGCCGCCATCCGTCACAACTGTATGAGGCCGGATTGGAAGGCGTCGTGCTCTTTGCCCTGCTGTGGGGAATCAACCTGCGCAAGACGCCGCCGGGCACCATCTTCTGGAGCTTCATCACCGGCTATGGGCTCTGCCGGTTGATCGTGGAATTTTTCCGCGAGCCCGACTACCACCTCGGCTATATTCTCGGCCCCTTTACGATGGGACAACTCCTCAGCGCGCCGATGATCATGCTGGGGGCGTTCATGGTGGCATGGGGATATCAGAAGCATGGTCGACCAAAGTGACCTCTTCGCTCGCGCAACGCGCGGCCTCAGAAGGCCCTCGTTGGACGCGCGCGGTTGAGGCCACTTCGGCCTCCCTTAAAAAGTAGAGGCAGCGCTTCGCTCACCAGTCAACTTCTTCCCCGCACCTATACTTCATCGTTCATCCTTCCTACGTCATCGTTTCTGAATTCTAAAACCGGTCGCCCCGTTTTGATTAGTGGAGCATCTCTCTTAGATATTTTGAGGCTGCTCAAAAAGACCTTCTTTGCACCCGCCACCCCAGGCGCGCCAAGACGCGCCCCTTCCCGAAGCAAGGCCGCAGGGAGTCTGGCGACTGAGGCGTACGCGGTGAGGGTACGTCGCAAGGAGACAGGCGACCGAGAACGAAGTTGGAGGCCTTTTGGGGCAGCCTGCCTAGTACGGCATCTCGTCATCGTCGAGGCCGAAGTGGTGGCCGATTTCGTGGGCCACCGTATCCTGGACTTCCTGAATAACCTCATCCTTCGTTCGGCAAAGACGCAGGATCGGCCCTCGATAAAAGATCACCCGGGCCGG
>JANOEZ010000078.1:0-1404 GCA_031413335.1 Nitrospirota bacterium | reverse complement strand
ACCTGGCCACTTCGCAGGGCAACGAATTACGGGCGGTGGTCGATTACAACAAATCCCTCTCGAATCTTGCCCGGAATAAAGCAACCACCCTCGAACGGTATAACATCCAGCTGCAGTAGCGGGCCTTGAATCCGGTCTCTCCCGAACGATTGGCAGGGCTGGCAGGGCTGCCGATCCTCGCCACCATTCTCTTCTATGCCCTCCCTTCGGACTTGCAGAGTGACCGAGCTTTACAATTTTTTCCGCAAGCTGTCACCTATGTGGCGCTGGCTGTGTGGGCCGCACGGAACTCGGACATTACCGCCAGATTTGGACTCCGTCCCGCTCAACTTGGCCAGGGCCTCCGTTGGGGAACCGCCACCGGCCTGATCGTGGGCGCTGCAAACGTCGGCATCATTCTCTGGATGGTCCCCTGGCTCGGCTATGACATTACCTTCCTGCGCGAGACGCCCCATGCGCAGATTCCTCCTGCCATCATGCTGCCCTGGTTGATTGTTATGATTGCCCTGTTCGTCGAAATTAACTTTCGTGGATTTCTTCTTGGCCGCCTCCTCGTGCTTGTGGAACGGATGGCGCCTACTCTTCCCCTGTCGCTTGTCTCTGGCCTGGGCATTGGAATCACCGCCTTGGCCTTTTCATTTGATCCCTTCATGGTGGTAACGTTTAAACATCTGCACTGGATCGCCCTGTGGGACGGATTGATCTGGGGCCTGCTCTGGGTGTGGTTGCGAAATCTCTATGTCCCCATCATCGCCCACGCGATCGAAGTCATGGTGATGTATTCGGTCATTCGAACGGTTCTGGCATGACGAAAGGAAAGCAGGCATGAACGAACTGATGAAGTATGGTCTCTATTTTCTGATTGGCGGGGTGGTCGTCAGCGCCTCGACCTATCTGGGAGCCAAAGGCGAAGGGTTCCTGGCGGCATTAGCGAGCACGTTTCCGGCCATCACGGGCGTGACCTTCGTGTTGATCTATCTGAACGGCGGCGATGATGCCACACTGATCTACGCGAAGAACTTGCTGTGGTTCGTTCCGCCCTGGCTGGCCTATGTGGGCTTTATGATCGTCGCCCTGACCCATCTTGGGTTTTGGGTCACGATGGTCGGCTCGCTGGCGGTCTACATGGGCTGCGTGGGCCTGCTCCGTCTGGCATTGCGGTAAACCTGGCTGACTGGCTGTGCAATGCGATTGCACCCGCGATCTACGACTTGCTACGATGGTGAAATTCCCTCTTTCATGAGGAACACCTCGTGCCCAACAGTAGCAAGCCATCCCGTGAATCCGACTACCTGATCGTCGAAGGCGCGCGGCAGAACAACCTCAAAAACATTTCCGTTCGCATCCCCCACAACAAAGTCACCGCGATCACCGGCGTGTCCGGCTCCGGCAAGTCGTCCCTGG
>JANOEZ010000077.1:0-4008 GCA_031413335.1 Nitrospirota bacterium | reverse complement strand
GCCGCCGCCCTCTCGCTGCGCTGGCAGCAAATCAAGGAACTGGTGGAGCCCGGACGGGTCAACGTCAAATATAGCCCCGGGGGCATCGTGGACATCGAATACGCAGCCCAATACCTGCAAGTCATGCACGGCCACGCCATCCCCGAACTTCGCACCCCCAACACACTCGAAGCCCTGGCAGCGGCGGAACGTCATCATCTCCTGCCGGCCCGCGAGGCCCGTGCGCTGCGCGAGGCCTATTTGTTCCTGCGGAGCATCATTGACGCGCTGCGGATCGTTCGCGGCCATGCCAAGGACCTGGTGCTCCCCGACACCGGCTCGGACGAATTTATCTTTCTTGCCAGGCGGATGGGCTACACGGAAGATGATTGGCAGGCAGGAGCCGGAAAGCTTGCAGCCGATATCACGCGGCACATGACACAGTCGCGAACGATCTACGCGCACCGCTTCGCCGAGAAAAACGGATAGCCGCTACCCCCGCATCTTCTCCAGAACTTTGTCCATCTCCGCCGCGTCGAAGGCGCGCAGGGTTTCCGTCCGAACGCTCCCCAGCATCCCGCCGCTGAGCATGATGGCTGTGGCCGACGCCTCGTCCGGTACTTCAAACACGAACAGCCCGTCGAAGCGGCCGAGCGTCCAGTAAATCCCCTTGGTCGTCCCGCCGGCCTTCTTGATGGCCGCTTTGAATTTCTCGGCCCGCTTGGTCGTATCCCTGACGTTTTTGATGCCCTGATCCGTCCAGTTGAACAAACACACGAATGTCGGCATTCACGCCTCCCCTCACTCGATGGTTTACTCGTCGTCGTCCCCCTGCCCTTCCGCATTCAACCCGGCCAGTTCGGCATAGGCCCGCAGGATATCCGACACGGACAACACACCGATGATCGTGCCGTCCTCGGTCACCGCGATATGCCGGATCGCCTTCTTTTTCATCAGCGCGATCGCCGTGGCCAACAACTCATCGTCCTCAATCGAGATCACCGGCTTGCTCATGCACGACTTCACGGCCGCCGTGTTGGGATCCATGCCCTTTGCCACAGCCTTGCGGCTCAGATCCGTGTCCGTGATGATCCCCAGATAGCGCGACCCGTCGTCCACCAGCAGCGAGCCCACCTTCCACTTCTGGAGCAGGCGCCCCGCTTCCTTCAACGGCGCGTCCTTGTGCACGCTGCGCACGTCGTGCGACATATAGTCGGCCACGCAGGCGGTGGCGAGAGGACTCCGGCCGGCCCTGCCCGCTTGCAGCGTGACGACGCAACTCTCCAGCGCCTGCTTGCGCTGCTGCAGGCTTTCGCGGTGGGTATCCTGAGCGCCGCCCTCCTGCGCCTCTTCCTGCATATTCAACAGCGCGGCCGCCTCGCCCACCGTCGCATATTCATAGACTTCGCGGAGCTCGGACGTTTCGCCGAACACCTCGCCGATCAACGCCTCGGCTTCGGCGTCGAACTCCTCCAGCGACGCCGTCGATTTCCGTCTGGATAGCAGCGGCTGGAAACGGGTCAGCAGGTCGCGAAACCGTTCGACGTCGTGCGTGACGACGGACCGTCTGTCCGGCTTCTTGTTGCCCGTTTTTCCCATTGTGCTCCCGCCAAAAGCAGGTGGAGCGTACCGCACCACCTGTCCGAGAAACAAGAGGGTCGTCAGCCCAATTGAGGGAAGTCCCGACGCTAAAAACTATCCACCGCCCCGTTTGCCCTGCATCTCTTTATCATAAAACTCCAGCATCTTGGCGATCTCCTCTTTCGTCATGCCCTTCTCGACCCACTTGTGGCTCTCCAGCGACATCAACTCCTTCGCCACTTCAGGCGACAGCTTGCGCACCAAGGGAACGAACTTGGTGTAGAAATGCTTGGCCACCTCATAGAAGCCCTGCCAGTGGACAAAGTCTGGCGCCATCTTGGAAAGCCCGTGCCTGGCCCGCCGTCCCTCATGGTGCCACAGTTCATAGAACACCCATTCGATTTCTTCATCGTAGGGAGTCGGCGTGATCTTCTTCATCACGAGCAGTTTATCCATCGCCGCCTTGGACGGCTTGCCGAATTTGTCGTTATACAAGTTGATGCCTTGATCCATCGACGTAAAGAACCGATCCACGATCTGTTCGCTGTGACACGAGGCGCAGACCCGTCGCATCTCTTTCCGACGGGCGTCGTAGTTCTCAAGACGCGTCGAGATGACCGGGCGCAGCGTCCAACTGATGCGATCGCCCACGTCGTGGGTCACCTCTTGCGTGTTGGTCGCGCTCATGTGACAGGTGGCGCAGGTGGGGAACAGATAGTCCTTCCCGGGATGCCACTGTTCCGAGGGCTGGCCCAGCTTCATCTTGTCCTTGTTTGCGCTGAACATCACCCCGTGCTTGCTTTCGTAGTAGGCCTCAATTTGAGGGTGATCCGGTCCCATATGGCAGCGGCCGCAGCTCTCCGGCTGCCTCGCCTGGGCGATCGAGAAACTGTGCCGCGCATGGCAGGCGGCGCAGGTCCCCTTGGACCCATCTGGATTTACGCGGCCGATGCCTGAATTGGGCCAGGTTGATGGATGGAGCTTGCCGTTTTCCATGACCTTCACGACGCTGCCATGGCAGCCGGCACATCCGGTCGTGATCACTTCCGGCCCTTCCACGACGTTCCCGAGAAAATTGTCGAGCGAATTGGTGAACTGAGCAGCCTTGGCATGATGCGACTTGGCGAACTCCTTGGCCTCCTTGTCGTGGCACTGCATGCAGTCCTTGGGTGTGACCAGCGTGGACACCATCGAACCGTAATGGTCGTAGGCGTCCGGCTCCCCCTTCTCGGCCCGATGGCATTCGATGCATCCGATCCCCTTCGGCGCATGGCGGCTGTATTTCCAGTCGTTGATCCCGCCGATGGCGATGTCTTTCGCCATGTGACAATCGATGCACTTTTTGTTGGCGGCGGAAATGAACGGCCGCAGCCCTCCGCCGAGCCGCTCTTCGACCTGTACGTACCCGACCGCGGTCAGCGCCAGGAACAGCACGAGGCACAGCCCCCCGATCATGTAGCGGGTAAAGTTCAGCTTCCCATTGTGCTGGGCAGCCTGCTCTTCGCCCTGCTGTTCACGTGGGTCTTCCATGTTCCCTCCTTTGGACGTCTGGCTTGCTCACATCCGCGTGTCCAAATACATCAGGATGGCCACTGCACCGACGACGACGCTTCCCACAACGGCATTGATGATCGCCATGGGCCATCCGCGCTCCGAGAGCACTCGGTCCACGAATGGGTACACCACAAACAGTCCGGCTCCCCCCAACAAGCTCCAGATCGCCACCGGCCCCGGCAGCAGCGTGATCCACATGTAGGGCGCGGAAAAATACCAGGGCGGCGAGACATCGGAGGCCACTTCCTGCGGATTGGCGGGCGGTCCCAGCGTCGGCGGAAAGATCATGACCAGATCCACGATCAACACCAGAAAACCCAAGGCGATCGCGCCCATTTTCATCGTGTGCTCAGGATAAAAGGCATGGAACCCTCGGCTGCCTGCGACCTCGGCAAACCCCAGCAGCCGGACCACCACGACATGGCCGGCCACCAGCGCTCCCAGGAGCACGGGAAGCAGCTTGGTATGCAGATCGTAGAGCCGCAAGAGCGTGCTGCCAGAGACCTCCGGCCCGCCGCGCAACAGATACATCAGTGGCGTGCCCACGACAGGCAGGTTTCCAAGCATGTCGGTCACGACGGTCATGCCCCAGTACGACACATTGTCATAGACCAGCGAGTACCCGGTGAACCCCATGGCCAGGGTGACGAACAGGACGATCGACCCGCTCACCCATTTCAGCTCGCCCGGCGGCCGATAGGCACGGGTGATGAACACCCGGATCACGTGGAAGAGCAGAAACAGGATCATCAAGTCCACCGACACCTTGTGCATGCCCCGGACGAACCATCCGAGGTACACCTCGTTGGTGATCTGCTCGACGCTGGCATAGGCCTGTTCAGAGGACGGGACGTAATAAAACGTCAGCAGCAGACCGGTGCCGACCAGCACGCC
>JANOEZ010000076.1:0-2997 GCA_031413335.1 Nitrospirota bacterium | reverse complement strand
CCCCATCCTAAAATTTCCGGTGTTGTCCGCGAAGAGGGCATATTGCGTGACTCCGGCCAGCCAGTTCTTGCCGTCCCGGAAGGAGTTCCCTCGAAACCGGTCGTCCTGAAAATCCTTGCCCTGGTACCTGAATTGGACCTGCGTGAACGCGTGATAGCCTTCCGACAGCGTGAACAACGGCTGAATCGTGTGCGAAACCAGGAAGGGCAGACGCCCGACCTTGATGTAGTCGAATGTGTATTGCGTCCGTACTTGAAAGGGTCCGAACTGACGCTGCAGAAACACGGCGGGTGTGTGATCCTCGACGTCGAACCCGCTCAACTTGCTATGAAAACTTTGATAGACGCCGTAGCTCGCGCCGCCCAGCCAGGTCTCGGTTTGCAAGGGACGGTACTCCACCCGGGCAAACATGGCCGTGCGAAGATCCTGCTTCTTCGAGATGCCGCTCGTCCCACCAGGCGGCGAGGTTCCCAGCGGCAGCAACACGACGTTGTTGTCGAACTGCGACATGACGGTCAGGCTCAGGTCCCACCGTTTTGGGCCTTTCTCGCTCTCGCCTCCCGCCTGTTCAAGAAAGAGCCGGGCAGACTTGACCAGTTCGGATTCCGGCTCGCCGGCTTTGAGGGCCGCGCTGAACTCTTCCCGCGCCTCATCGACCAGGCCACGTTGAAAATAGGCGATCCCGCTGTAGTAATGGCTGGGAGCGGCCAAATCCTGGCTCAGCGTTCTGGCCCGAAGGAACCGGCCCGGCGACAAATCGAACGCGCCTTTTTGATGATAGGCCAACCCCTGGTAATAGAACACCAGCGGATCGGACGGCAGGTGTTTTTCAGCGTTGTCGAGACTGGTCAACGCCTCGGTATGCAGGCCTCGATTGTATTGCGCCATCCCAAGGCCCAGCCAGGCGCGCCCGTCATCCTGGTTTTTGTAGAGCAGCTTTTGGAAGATGTCCTGGGCGGCTTCCGAACGCTTCAAGCGCATCAGCGTCTGGCCCAGGTAGAAGCTCGCGCGACTATCGCCCGGGTTGGCCTCCAGGGCGTCCTGGAACAGCCGTTCCGCCTCGCTATACTGCCCGCTGCTGAAGCGAATGAGTCCTTTGGCGATGCTGAGGTCGTAGGCCTGGGGGTCAAGCGCGGGCTGCGCGGCCGCCGGGGAGAAGCCCAGAGTCAGGCAGGCGCATATCCACCAGATCCCCAGCGCCAGGAGGCATGGACGGATCGTACCGGGACTAGCCCTCTCTATCGTTACAAGGGTATCCGGCATTCGGTTGTCGTGAGTAGTCGAACAGTCCATCAAGGCCGGTCATTTGTCGGTCATCTCGATCACTTCAGCCGTCGCCTCGTCTTCAGTGACGACGGATCGCTCGCCGTGCGCGCGCGACGTCAGCGCATAGATTCCCACCGGTTTCGCCTTGCCTTTGACTTTCACGATCGCCAGACGCCGCAGATCAACGCGCCCCACCCGGCCGAGCTTGTCCACGCCCTGGGCCCTGTCCAACAGGCCTTTGAGCTGGTCGGCCGTATATTCTGTAATGACAATCGGCACACTGAACTTTCGCGTCAGGCCTTCCGCCCGCGCCGCCAGATTCACATGGTCGCCGATCATCGTATAGTCCATTTTCTTGCCCTCGGCGCCAATGTTGCCCACCAGCGCGGCGCCGGTGTTGATCCCGATGCCGTTATCGAGCATCGGCAGCCCGCGGGCCTTCCATCCTTCCTGCAACTCACCCAGTCGGCGGCGCATGTGCAGCGCGCACTTGAGGGCCAATTCGACGTGATTGGGCTGGTCGATCGGCGCCCCCCAAAAAGCCACGACGGCGTCGCCGATAAACTTGTCCAATGTCCCATTCCAGTGGAACACCACTTCGGTCATGGCCGTCAGATATTCATTGAGCAACGGCACCACTTGTTCGGGCGCATGCTGCTCGCAGAGCGTGGTAAACCCCTTGACGTCCGAGAACAGCATGGTCAGTTCCTTGCGCTGCCCGCCAAGCTTCGCCTTGGTCGGATCCTTGATCAGCTCTTCGACGATGCGCGGACTGACGTAACTGGAGAACATGGCGCGGACTTCCTTGGCCTGTTTCTCCTCGGTCATAAACCGCAGCACCGTGACCGCGACAAACACCACCAGGATCGTGAACAGCGGATAGACCACGGCCAGCAGGAGCCCCTGATAAGCAAACATATATTGAGCCACGGCGGCATAGCCGAACAAGGCGCTGGCGGCCAACGTGGCGCCCGGCAACGCCCGCATTTTCGGCAGAGACATACCCAACCCGAACCCGAACAGCAGAATCAGCGCGAGATCAATCGGCTTGTCGTAGACGCTTTGCTCGAGAAACTGCTGCGTGATGATGTTCTCCGCCACCGTCGCATTCTTTTCCACGCCTGGAAAGTTGGCGGAAAACGGGGTGGTCTTCTGGTCGTAGGTCCCCAGCGCCGCAGTGCCGACGAAGACCGCCTTGCCGGCGAACGCGTCCGCCTCCACGCGGCCATGAATGACATCCGTCGCCGAGACATACCGGAAGCTCTGTTCTTTTCCCACATGGTTGATCAGCATCCTCGCCTTTTGATCGGTCGGAATCAGGACCTTGCCGAGGCGCACGCCTTCGCCCAACGTCAGCGACATATGGTCCCGCGGAATGCCGAGATAGATCCGGGCCACTTCGAGACCTAACGATGGGTAGTAATCCCGATCATCCCCGTAGCGCACGGCCAGATATTCGTAGCGTGTCACGCCATCGCGATCGGGGATAGTATACGCATGCCCCAAACTGGCGGCGGCGGCGGCAAACTGGCGGAGCGGCGGCACAACGCTTGTGGCGCACTGGGCCTCCAGCGCATCCCCGCTGCTGGCCTGCTTCACCATCATGAACAGGGTGCTCGTAATGAATTTCGGAGGGGCCATCTCGACCGATTGACATGTTTTCATCTCAGGCACCACAAGTGGCATAGCCAAAACGACATTGCCTGCCTTTCTGACACTCTGCTCGAACTG
>JANOEZ010000075.1:0-1585 GCA_031413335.1 Nitrospirota bacterium | reverse complement strand
GTTGTTGATCGTTCCAACGTGACCACTCGAAGCATTGGCATTGATGCCCGTGCCGGTGTAGTTGACGCTTCCAGAGTTGTCGATCGTACGCGCCACGTACTTGGCTACGTCACTGCTAATACCAAGCGTTCCATCACCTCGACCATCATCCGCTCAAAGGCCTCGAAGTCCTCCGTCTTGTGAAAGACCGGCTCGCGCCGATTGCCTCGGTTGCAGAAGAAAAGGTGTCAGGTACCGTTATGGGGATTTGGGCAGTTTCCTTGGCCTCCCACGAGCGTGGAGCGTCGATTCCAGGCCGAGACGTCGAACCGTTTTCGTGACCCAAGTCTCGTCGCCAAAGGGCACGCCTCTTGAAATCGATCGTTGCATTGCCTTCTGTTCTTTGTCGGTGAGCAGAGCCGCGACGAAATCAATCCAATCGGGGCGCCGAGGGATTGGCCACGCTGCCAAAAGCGACTTTTCCGCCTTCGTTCCGTGCGCCCACCGCCACAGACTGCCAAACCGCCATTGGTCGGGCCAGTCGCACAGACCAGCCGTGTACGCATTCCGCTCCACGTACCGGCAGACAGCGAGAAAGTGATGGTCATCCTGGACGGGGAACGACTTGAATCGGCCCTGATACAGATGGCCGTCTCCTGCCGTGTGATAATGAGCATGATGGCGCTGGGTGTGCGTGAGGCCCAACCACTGGCCGAATCGCCCCATTTCTCCGTCGACCTCCGGGCTGACCACCAGATGCCAGTGATTCGGCAGGAGACAATACGCAAAAAGGTTGATTTGCAAGCGTTCCATCGCCTCGACCATCATCCGCTCAAAGGCCTCGAAGTCCTCCGTCTTGTGAAAGACCGGCTCGCGCCGATTGCCTCGGTTGAGCAGGTGATAAATGCCATTCGCCTCGTCGGCCCTTGGTGGTCTCCCCATCCAATCGTCCCCCAAAGCCGCACAGGATAACAACCCCACGTTACCCAGTCAACTATAACGGTAGACGCGGTAGGGATGGCCCTTTCGGGCCACCCCCCGCACAGACCCGTACGTGCGGAACTACCGCATACGGTTCTTACCTCGGATGTTGACTGGCAAACCGCACATTGGGATACGGATGGAGGATTTTCGGCGTCGGCAGCCAGCGTTTGGACAGCTTCGAGAACTTCTCCCAAGTCAGATGGCGGCCGCGTTGGCTGCGTCGTCGCAACGTGCGGAGCCACATGTCTTGGATCGCGTCACGAAACTGCTGCAAGCGGGAATAGTTGCCGGGGACAGCGTAATACTGACACCAGCCGCGAAACACGCTTTGCAGCCACCCGCCGACCTGAGCCAGGTCGTCGTGTATTCGGCGCGACAGTTCTCCTTTTAGTTCCAAAAGCTTGGCATGGAATTTCTTCCGCGACGTTTTGCGGTGGATCGTGAAATCTCCTCGCCGGGTTTTCCCACTGATGTGAGTGAAGCCCAGGAAGTCGAAAGTCTCTGGCGGGCCGTCGCCCCGTTTCGCGCGTCGCTCTTCGGCATACCGACCGAATTCGATCAGCCGCGTTTTCTCCGGGTGCAGTTCCAAGCCGAACTTGGCAAACCGTTCACGGAGCGCGTC
>JANOEZ010000074.1:0-1312 GCA_031413335.1 Nitrospirota bacterium | reverse complement strand
GCCGAATCCCGGTGGAAGCTCGGACCTGGCCGCAGTACGGGATGTATCGAGACCAACGACGATCTGATCGCCTTCGTTCAACGATCCGCCGACGACTTCCGTGAAGCTGCCGTCTGAAATACCTGACTGCACGGTCACCGGTTCGGGATCGCCGGATTCGTTCATCTTCCACACCGTCTTGCCAGACGCGGAGTCGCCTCCACCGGCACCCGGCTGGCGGCCGGCTGCTCCAGCCGGACTCGCCACGGAAGCCTGAGGCGGCTTGAAGCGCAGGGCGGAATTCGGCACCTTGATGATCCCATCCTTGCGCGCGACGACGATGGACACGTTGGCTGTCATGCCCGGTTTGAGCCGCAGGTCCGCATTCTCGACGCCCACGACGACATCGTAGGTCACGACATTCTGCACGCTGATCGGCGAGTTCCGAACCTGGCGGATGCGGCCCAGAAACCGCTCGCCCGGGTAGGCATCGACCGTAAAGGTGGCCTCCTTGCCTTCCATCATGCCGCCGATGTCGGCCTCACTCACGTTGGCGTCCACCTGCATTTTGGTCAGGTCCTGGGCGACCATGAAGATCATGGGGATGGAGACGCTGGCGGAGATGCGTTGCCCCACTTCCACCAGACGGGAGATGACGATCCCGTCGATCGGCGACTTGATCACCGTGTACGTCAGGTCCAGTTCGGCTGCTTCGAGCACCGCCTGCGCCTGCTTGACCGCCGCATCTGCCACGGCCAACTGCGCCGCGGCGCCTTCGTAGGCGGTCACCGCCACATCCACGTCGTTCTGGGAGACAAACTGCTGCTTGATGAGAGATTGCACACGGTCCAATTCGCGCTTGCGCTGGGACTGATCAACTTTCGCTTTCAGCACGGACGCCTTCGCGTTGGCGAGACTGGCGGCAGCCTGATCGCGCCGCGCCCGATAGGGAAACGGGTCAATCCGGGCAACGACCTGATTTTTTTTCACGACGGAATTGAAGTCCGCGTGCAGGCTTTCGACCATCCCGGTTACCTGGCTGCCGACCTGCACCATCGTGACGGGATTGATCGTGCCCGTCGCGTTGACCACCGAGATGATGGAGCCCCGCTCCACCGACGACGTCTTGTAGCGGACAGGCACCTTCCGTTCGCCGCCGAAGAACACGTAGCCTCCGATGGCGACGCCCACCGTCAAAATACCAATGATCCACACCGCTTTTCGCACCGCTGGCCCCATGCGTCCTTTCACTTCCCCCTGCGTTATGGACTTATTGTGCGGCCAAATCGTGCTAAACGCAACAGGCCATCCGTCAGATGACGAATGGCCTGTT
>JANOEZ010000073.1:0-1068 GCA_031413335.1 Nitrospirota bacterium | reverse complement strand
GCGTCGAACATTCGGGCGCGCCAGACGCGATGCTGCAATTGCAGGCGCGCGATTTCGGCGTCATGCGTGCCTAGGACGTAGTCGCGGTCGCTCATTTGGTTGCTCCGATGAGTCCGTCATGACTCTAGGAGCACCAGACTGCGCGTTCCACCCGCTTTCTACGGTCGAACTTCAGGTATGGTCGGTCGTATCGTCCAGATCGACTTTGCGCCCAAAGTCTCGCGACTCTGCGATTCGCAACGCTCCAATCAGCAGCACGGCCTATTATATGTTGGCGCAAAATCCAATCCTCCATGCCGGCGAAGCCCTCCGCGCGACGATCGGCTCCCGGTCGAGCCATCTCCCGCCTCCCGCGCTCGACAGCCTGCCGCTCGAGGACGCTGTGCATCTGACCCGGGAGGTCATCGGACGGGGCGGCACGTTTCCCTATCCCAAGTATCCGCTCGTCCAGCGAGTCGAGGCGGGCACGACGCTTCGGTTCGGTCGTCCGGTCAACGTCCTGGTGATTTTTATCGAAGGGTTGGATCGCCGTTATCTCGGGCGGACGGTACAGGGCTACCAGGTCACGCCGTTCCTGGACCGGCTCAAGAACGAGAGCATCTATTTCGAACATTTCTTCGCCAACGGCACGCAGACCGCCCACGGCCTCTCCGCGTCGTTCTGTTCCTTTTACCCACGGCAGGGCGCCGACGTGAAGACGCGCTACTCGCAGGAGTATCTCTGTCTGCCGAGTCTGTTGCGCAAGCACGGTTACCGGACGGAAATGGTGATCGGCCAGCATCGGAATGTGAACCGGCTGCATCCGTTTCTTTCCAGGAGCGGCCTGCAGCAGGTGGTGGACGAGAGCCGGTTTCCATCCGGCGCCGAGCGATTGGGATCGGGCATGACCGACGGGGCGCTGTTCGATATGCTCCAAAGCCGGATCGAGGTTCTCCAGCAGGCGAAACGGCCGTTTTTCCTGTCCACGCTGACGCTCAGCACCCAGCATCCATTTACCGTGCCGCTCGCGTCTCCGGAAGTCCGAGCGTTGCAAGCCGAGCCGGACGGCTATCTGGCGGCCCTGCGGTA
>JANOEZ010000072.1:0-1426 GCA_031413335.1 Nitrospirota bacterium | reverse complement strand
GTCGAGGGGGTCGTGCTGCTCCAGCGCGGCTACAAGGCGCTGCCGGTGCTCGATCGGGTCAAGCAGAAGGTCGAGGAAATCAACGCCTGGAAACTGCCGCCCGGCGTCCAGGTTAAAACCTTCTATGACCGCACGGTGCTGATTCACACCACCATCGAAACGGTGCTGGACATTTTGATCAGCGGCATCGTGCTGGTCTTCATCATTCTGTACGTGTTCCTCGGGCATTTCCGGGCGTCCGTCATCGTGGCGCTGACAGTGCCGCTGGCCTTGCTGTTTACCTTCAGCATGATGGCCCTAGTCGGCGAGTCCGCCAATCTGATCTCGCTCGGCGCGATCGATTTCGGCATTATTGTGGACTCCACGCTGATCATGGTGGAGAGCATCTTCTATCACCTGGCCAGCCGGAAGGGGCCTGGACTGACGGTGCCGATGCACATCATGCGGGCCGCGCGCGAAGTGGGCCGCCCGATCTTTTTTGCCACCACGATCATTGTCGTGGCGTTCATCCCGCTGTTCACGATGACCGGCGTGCCGGGAAAGATTTTCGCTCCCATGTCGTTGACCTACGGGTTCGCGCTCACGGGTGCGCTGCTGATGGCTTTTACCCTGGCACCGGCGCTCTGTTCGCTGCTGCTGACCAGCACGGTGCGTGAAAAAGACACCTGGGTCGTCTCCGGCCTGCGCACGACCTATTTGAAGGCGTTGAACTGGGCGTTGAAATATGACGTGCTCGTGGTCGGGATCGCCGTGGGATTGTTTGTCGTCATGCTGGCGGCGATCCCGTTTCTGGGCGGCGAGTTCATGCCGGCCCTGGAGGAGGGCAATCTCTGGGTCCGCGCCACGATGCCGGTGGATATCTCGTTCGAGCAGGCGGATCGCCTGGCCACGGAAATCCGCGGCATTTTCCTGCAGTATCCTGAGGTCACGCACGCCGTGTCGCAGCTCGGCCGCCCGGACGACGGCACCGACCCCACCAGCTTTTTTAATGCCGAGTTTTTGGTGAATCTGAAAGCGAAGAAAGCCTGGCGTCCTGACATCGCAACCAAACATCAGCTCATCGAGGAAATCGAAGCGCGGTTGTCCAGGATCCCCGGCGTCACATTCAACTTTTCGCAAGTCATCCAGGACAACGTGCAGGAGGCCATGTCGGGCGTGAAAGGCGAAAACTCCGTCAAACTCTTCGGGCCTGACTTGAAAATATTGGAACAGAAAGCCGTCGAGGTCGAGGCGGTGATGAAGCAGGTCCAGGGCGTGAAGGATCTGGGCATTTTTCGCCTCGTCGGCCAGCCGAATCTGCTGATCCGGATCGATCGGAATGAGTGCGCGCGCTACGGACTGCTGGTGGGGGACGTGAACGCGGTGGTTCAGGCGGCGATCGGCGGGCAGGCCGTCACGCAGGTGTTCGAGGGCGAACGGCGCTTCG
>JANOEZ010000071.1:0-1565 GCA_031413335.1 Nitrospirota bacterium | reverse complement strand
AACCGCCATTCGTCGGACGGGAGGCGTCGCAGCAGCGAAGGCGCCTCGGCCAGAAACTCGATCGCCAGTTGCGGCGAGCGGTCGGCCAGGACAGACCCGACATCGATCACTCCCGCGCGAGCCGGGCCGGCCACGTCGGTCAGGATCGCCGGGCTCGTGCGGAAAAACTCCAGCGTGCCGACGTAATCCGTCTTGCCCAGGCTGTTCTGCGTGATCAGCTTCATGCCGAATGCGATCCACGGGCGGACCAGCTCGAGCGGCAGCGCCTGCGCCACGGCGGGCACCTGCCGGACCAACTCGATCCCCAGCACGTACTCGACCTTCGCCAATTCCGTACAGGCCTCGGCCCAGGCGCGGAGATCGGAAGCCGGCAGCAGGGTCAGCAATTCGGGCGTGCGGCGGAAAAATTCCAGGGCGACGTTCGGATCGTCTTCGGCCAGTTCCAATGCCAGCGACAACGAAGTTCCGCGCATCGCCGGCTCCAACAATCCCAGCACCAGCGGACTGTCCTTCCAATATTTCAATGCCGCCGCGCCGGAGGATTCGGCAAGCGCGACACCCAGATCGAGCCATGCGACGACTTCGGCCAGGCCGGCCCTCCGCTGCAGTTCCGGCAAGGCTTCCATGGCGCCCGCCGACGCCTTGGCCGATACGTCATGCAATTCATCCAGCAGTGCCAGCACCGCCGCGGCCCGGCCCGCGCGTTCAAGCTCGCCGGCAAACTCGCAGGCGGTTGCTTCGCCAAGCGCGCCAGCCAATCGAGCACTCAATGTTTCTTGAGGAGTCATGTCGATTCTCAGCTAACGGCTATGGGCGATAGGCATGCTTCCACCCATTGCCTCGTGCCCCTTGCCTCTCGCGCATTACGCGAGTTGCGGATTGTAAAGGAGGCCCCGGCACTTGTAAACTAGCCCTCATCATCATGGATACCACTTCCAACGGAACCCAGAGCCAGCCGCTGACCGGTTTCTGGTATGCCGCCCTGCTGTCGTCCGACGTGCGGGTCGGGCAGATGAAGGCCCAGACACTGGCCGGGCTTCCGCTCGTCATCTGCCGCGACCGGCAGGGCCGCGTGGCCGCGCTGCGCGACATCTGCCCACACCGCGCCATGCCGCTCTCGTTCGGCTGCTTCGACGGCGAACGGATCGAATGTTCGTACCACGGCTGGCAATTCGATACGACTGGCCGCTGCCGGGAGATTCCAGCGCTCGTCGCCGATTCGGGCGTGCAGCCGGAAAAAATCAGCGTCACCGCCTACCCGGCAAAGGAACAAGACGGCTATGTGTGGGTCTATGTGCCCGGCAAGCAGGGTGTGCCGGCCGGACTGTCGGAGCCGCCGGCGCTCCCCGTGCTCTCCCAATCGTATCGCACGCTCCATATTTCCGTGCCGCTGACCTCGACGATCGACAACGGCCTCGTGGGTTTGATCGATCCGGCGCACGGCCCCTTCGTCCACCGCAGCCCCTGGTGGCGCAGCCGGGCGACTATCCGAGAGAAAGCCAAGACGTATGAACCGCTCCCGCTCGGCTTCCGGATGGTGTCCCACCCGGCTTCGAGCAACAGCT
>JANOEZ010000070.1:0-3373 GCA_031413335.1 Nitrospirota bacterium | reverse complement strand
GCGCATGGAATACCGATAGAGAAGGGTGCCGATTCCTGTAATCAGCACCATCATGACCGCGCTGAGACGGTCGAAGTAGAAGCCGATCGGGAACACAAGCGACGCGGCAGATCCCGGCTCGTAGAACCGGATGCTGATCGGTCCCTGCGAGGCCACCTGCACGAGAATCATGACGGCGCCGGCACACGCCGCCACGAGGGGAAGCACGCCGATTCCGGCGCGGCGATCCTGAGAGCCGCGAGGACCAATCGTGACGATGGCCACCGTCAGCAGGGGCAGCAGGGGTACGAGGATGAGCGCGGTCATGCCCGCCTCCGACAGAAATCCTTCACGATGGACACGCGATCACTCCCGGCCTTCGGCCAATAAAAAAGCCAGTCGGTTCATTCTCGCGAGTTGAATGAACGCCGACTGGCTTGTACTGTATCCAGCCCTTCGGAGCGATGAGCCGGCTACCCTACCGCCGTTCCGATGAACGGTCATGGTTCCATCCGACCCGGCGAAGCAAGGACCGGCGGCCCCATTTCTACTTCTACAAAACGGATTCCGTTCTATCAAAAATGTGCAGGCTGCACAATCAGTATTTCGACTCAGGCATGGGTCTTTTGCCCCATCCAATGACGCAGTCGAGGAGGCCAGACAATGCGCGAGAGCCCGTCATTGCTCACGGCAATCTTCCGAGCGCACGCTTGTCCACACAGTGAGCCACACGCAGCACGCCACGGCCAAGCTTCGCATACAGCCCGTCCACGGACAACCGGTTCATGAACAGCACGTACAGCCGGACCCGCAGCATCCCGACCCATGCCGGCATCCGCATCGTGCGTCCATGGGCATTCGCATAGATCACGAACCAACTCAGAATCGTCAGCACGGTGGCCCCGGCCACCAAGCCTTCGAACAGCATTCCAGGCAGCGCAGCCGCCTGAAAATACCGGCTCACTTCAGCGGGGTCCGGATAAAGAAATGCGGTGAAGGTCTCCGCCGCGAACAAATAGGTGAAGACCACGAACACCAGGGTCAGCAGCATGGCCACGGACACCTTCCACGACGCGACCGCCCGCAGGCGGGTGAGCGTCAAAATGGCCTGCGACGACGTCACCCAGGCGAAGAACAGAAAGATCACGGTCCCCTGCGAATCCAGCAAGGGGATGTGCAGAACCCCATGGGCGGCCAGAAGGATGCTGAGGGGGAGCACGAGAGTGGCGAGAAATCCGGTCAGCCATGTGAGACGCGAGAGTTCCGCCTCCTCGACAGCCTGGTCGTGATGAGGAAACGCCGGTTCCTGACGCGCCTTGTGGATCACATTGGCGCAATTCAGAAAGACCGTGGCCTTGAAGAGCCCGTGTGCGATCAGATGGAAGACCGCCAGGGCAAAGGCGCCCAGTCCGCCTTCCATGATCATGTAACCCATCTGGCCGATGGTGGAAAACCCGAGCGTCTTTTTGATGTCGTTCTGCACCAACATCATCGTCGCACCGAGGATGGCCGTCAGCATCCCGACGACGAAGACCACGTGCAGCGTGGTGGAGCTGAGACCATACAGAGGCGCCAGGCGGTTCAGCAGAAACCCGCCGGCATTGATGATCCCGGCGTGCAGGAGCGCATGGACCGGCGTCGGCGCGTAGAGGGAGCCAGGCAGCCAGAGATGCAGCGGAAACTGCGCCGATTTTCCCATGGCCCCGATGAACAGCAGCAGCGTGACGGCCGTGGCGCCGCCGATTTCCAGGCCCGGCAGGAGCGCGAGTGTCACCGGCGTGGCGGCGGCCCTGGCAAACAGCTCCTGAAATTCGACCGTGCCGTAGAGCGCATAGGCCAGCACGATGCCCGAGAGAAAGACCATGTCCGCCACCCGCAGGACGGTAAAGGTCTTGAAGGCGCCGTCGAGCGTCGGCTGATGCTCGTGCCGATGCGCCAATAAGTACAGCTGCCAGGTAAGCAGTTGCCAGAAAACGAACAGCATCATGAGATTCGCGCTGGCGACCATGCACAGGAGTACGAAAATCGTGAGAATCATCAGCGCCAGGAAGCGGGTATAGCCACGCGCCTGCTGCATGTAGCGCTTGGAATACAGATAGATGATGGTGCTGATCCCTGAGATCAGCACCATCATGACCGCACTGAGGCGGTCGAAGTAGAACCCCACCGGCAGGGCGGGATTGGCGGCAGATCCCGGCTCGTAGAAACGGACGCTGAACGGTCCCTTTGAAGCGACCACCGCCAGGATCGCCACCGCCCCGATGAAGGCCGCCACAAGCGGGAGCACGCCGAGCCTGGCGCGAAGCTCCCGCGAACCCCGCGTTCCGACCGCGACGATGAGGGCGGCCAGCAGTGGCAGCAGCGGGACTAGGATCGCGTACGACATGTCCGGTCTTCACCCTCGCTCGATACCGCGTCAAACGGGATACAACAAAAAAGCCAGCCAGTGCCCACGATGCACCTGACTGGCTTGCACTGCGACCGGCCTGCCGAGCAGTGCCGTCGCCCTACCACCTATGTTTCCGCGATAGATTCTCGCAATCCAACGCCGGCCAATGCCGGCCAGACCAAGAGCCTCTATATCATCCGACAAACTGCGTCGGATGCTAGCCAACCACAGCCGCCGGAATCAAGCGAAAAGCATTGTGCGCCGAAACACGCCACGGGAAGAGCGGGAACAGTTGTGTCCGTGCTGCGCCCTCCCTATAATCAGCCCCCGGACGGACCACTCGCAGGACGCATCTAATGAAAGCAGCTAAAACCAAAGGGGAAATGGAAAGTCTGGTCAAGAACGCCATCATCAAGTTCGAGCAGGAATTCATGGGGCGTGGGCCGGACGAGGTGAAGGCGTTCATCGTACGGGATCTCATCGTCATCCGCCTCAAGGGGGTGCTGACACCGGCCGAGCGCCAACTGGCCAAGACCGTCGAGGGCGTTGAGATGGTCAAAGGTCTTCGACAGAACCTGATCGCCCAGGGACGCGACAAACTGATGGAGCAGATGCATACGATTACCGGCGCAAAGGCTACGGCGCTCTTTACTGATATCGATACCCAGATCGGCGAGCGCGTCTTCGTATTCACGTTGGATCGGGACTTGGAGGCCGGCTTTCCCAAGGCGTAAGCCAGGGAACCCGTCACAGGCAGGAGACTCTCTGATGAAATCACTGATCGAAGGGGTCAAGAAATTCCAGTCGGAGGTCTTTGCCGCGCAAAAAGAGCTGTTCTCGCGCCTGGCACACGGCCAGCATCCGCGATCCTTGTTCATCACCTGCTCCGATTCCCGCATCGATCCCTGCCTGCTGACGCAAACCCATCCCGGCGAGCTCTTCATCCTGCGCAATGCCGGCAACATCGTTCCGTCGTACGGCGCGCAGATCGGCGGCACCACGGCC
>JANOEZ010000069.1:0-1760 GCA_031413335.1 Nitrospirota bacterium | reverse complement strand
CCACACTACCAAGAGGCCCATCGCGATTCGGTAATAGGCAAAGACAAACAGACTGTGCCGCTTGACGAAGTTCAGAAACCCCGCGATCACTGCCCAGGCGACAAAGAAGGCCACGATCATTCCCAGCCCAAGGGCCAGCAGGTCCTGCGTCGAGAGCACAGCGGCCGATTTGACCAGCTTGTAACCGGTGGCGGCGATCAGTGTCGGTAGGGCCAGAAAAAAAGAATATTCCGTCGCGGTCTTGCGGTCCATGCCGGCCAGCAGGGCGCCGATGATCGTGGCGCCCGAACGGGACGTGCCAGGAATGAGCGCCACGCACTGGGCCACGCCGACCCACCAGGCCATCCTCACGCCAACCTGCTCCAGTTGGGTCACGCGAGCCTCTTGCGGTATCGCTTCCACGGCCATGATGATCAGCCCGCCGACAATCGACGCAATGGCCACGGTGCGCGGATTGAAGAGATGGGTTTCGATCCAGTGATGGCTCAACAAGCCGATCACGGCGGCGGGGAGGAAGGCGATGAACAGGCCGATCAGGAACCACAGGTTTCTGTGCTGGGCCATGGATTGAGTGAGGGCCGTCGTCCAGGAGCCTTGCGCGCAGAACGATCTGAGCGAGGCCTGTTCGGTTG
The DNA here is from genome assembly GCA_031413335.1 of Nitrospirota bacterium. Taxonomy (GTDB): domain Bacteria; phylum Nitrospirota; class Nitrospiria; order Nitrospirales; family Nitrospiraceae; genus 2-02-FULL-62-14. The sequence goes on along the minus strand of JANOEZ010000069.1, from coordinate 1,128 downwards.
CGGCTTGAGTCAGGAAGGATGCCAGCTTGTCCCGTTCGTAGACAATTACAGCCAGAATCGCGCCAAGCTGGATCGAGATTTCGACGTTGGCCGCCGCCTCGCCGGTAAACCCCAGCCAGTGGCCGACCAGAATGAGATGTCCGGTGGACGAGATCGGCAGGAACTCGGTGAGTCCCTCGACGATTCCCAGGATAATGGCCAGCTCTGGTCCCCAGGATTGCATGGGCGCGCATGATCACAGAGTCGCGGCGAGTGCGTCAAGCATCGTACGGCACAAAGGCCTCCAAATCCGCGCCTCTATTGACAACGTACAGGGGATGCACTACACATCACGCAGACGAGAGAGACTATTTTTCAACTGATGATGGAGGGTTGGATGAGAAGCGGAGTCGTAATGAGCGTGTTGCTGCTGGCGTCGCTGTCAGTCACCGGATGTGTCGGGTCCGGCACGTACGAGAAGGCTGTCGCAGAGGCCGAAGAAGCCAAGGACAAGGCGAGCAAGGTCCAACTTCAGAAGAAAGCCTTGGAGGACGAAGTCAAAAGTCTGCGGGAACAAAAGAACAAACTGACGGCGGATCTTGAACTGGCCTCGTCCGAGAAGCAGCGATTGCAGGACAGTCTTGGCAAGGAGCGTGGCGGGGCCAGCACGCGCGTTCGCGATCTAGAGCAGCGGAGCCGGGATCTGGCCGCCAGGAGCCGAGCGCTCCAGCAAGAGCTGGATTCGATGAAGAAGCAAAACGAATCGCTGAAGCGCACTGTGAACCAATATCAAAAGGCGCTCAAGGAGCCGCCGGCCTCGGTGCCGATCACCGCACCGGTGCCGCCCAAACCGCCTGCAGTTCCCGCCGCGCCTGGGGCTGTCGCACCGGCTCCGGCTGCTCCTGCTCCTGTGGCTGCCGTGCCGCAAGCCAGTCCGGTTCCGGCTGTGCCTGCTCCTGCAGCTTCACAGGCAGGGTTGGCCCCTGTCAACGTCAATACCGCGTCCGCGAACGACATGGTGCTGTTCCTGGGGATCACCAAAGAGGATGCCGACAAGGTGGTGGCGGGCCGGCCCTACACGGTCAAGCAGGAGATTGTCTTGAAGAACGCGCTGCCCAAAGCCAAGTTCGATGCGATCAAGGACCGGAT
>JANOEZ010000068.1:0-1413 GCA_031413335.1 Nitrospirota bacterium | reverse complement strand
CGAAAAAGATTGTCGAGGGGCATCACGGGCGCATCTGGGTGGAAAGCCGGGAGGGGCAGGGGACGACTGTTCTGTTCGTGCTGCCGGTCATGGAGCGGGGAGCGGCGGCATGAGGCGTGGCAGTTGTCTGCTGTCGGTGGCGGCGCTGTGCGCCGGGTTGACGCTGCAGGCCTGCCTGGGGGCACCACAGCCGGCTGCCTCGCAGGCGTTCTTTATGGCGCCTCCGCAGGACGCTGAAGTGATTCACGCGTTTGTCCGCGAGCAGGATCGTCAGGTTCAGAGGTGCGCCGCAACGCACGCGTGCGACCGGGCCCATTATGTGCGGGCGCTGGCCGCGCTGTACGAAGATCGGAACGTGGCCGTGAAACATTTTCAGGCCGCCGCCAGGACGCCGAACGGACGCTACGCCGCGTCCAGTCTTCAATGGATTCGCCTCTTGGAAGACGGCAGGGACGGGGCGCCGGACCAGGCCGCGCTCAGCCAGGCGGCGGAACGATTGGTGCGGGAGGTGCTCGAGCGTGAAACCGCGGTCGTCTCCCAATCGGCCGAAGCCAGGCAGAAGGATGCCCAGGCGATCCAGGTGCTGAAGCAGCAACTCAAGGAACACGAGAAAAAAATCGACGAATTGACGCAGCAAATTGACGCGCTCAAGCGGGTGGATCAGGAAGTGAAAGACCAGATCAAGCCGGGCCGGCCGGCCAACTGAACGGCCGGAGGCGGCGAAGGGGGAACGGATGGAAAAAGAACAGCTGCTGGTCGTTGACGACGATCAGGGATTGCTCACGCTGCTGACGATGCGCCTGGAGGCTATGGGGTTTGCCGTGACGGCCTGCCACGATGCGAATACCGCGCTGGATGAGGCCAGGCGCCAGCGGTTCGATCTGGTTCTGACCGATTTGCGGCTGGCGGAGGCGGACGGGTTGGCGGTGATGGACGAGGTGCGGGCGCTGCATCCCGATCTGCCGGTCCTGATTCTCACGGCCCACGGCAGCATTCCCGGCGCCGTCGAGGCGATGCGGAGAGGCGCCGTGGGGTACCTGACGAAGCCGTTCGAGGACAAGGATCTGGCCGTCTGGATCGACAAGGCGCTGGCCCAGCCGCGCATGAGCCGGGAGATTCAACGGCTGAAGCAGTTGGTGTCGGAACTCTACGGGCTGGAGCATGTCGCAGCGCGGAGTCCGGCCATGCAAACCCTGCTGCAGCAGGTGGTGCGGGTCGCCGACACGGACGCGACGATCTGCCTGACCGGAGAAACCGGCACAGGCAAGGAAGTCATCGCGAAGATTATTCACTGCAACAGCCGGCGGGTGAAGGGACCCTTCGTGCCGGTGAACTGCGGCGCGATTCCCGAGGCGCTGTTTGAAAGCGAATTGTTCGGCCACGTAAGAGGCGCGTTTACCGGCGCGGTCAGCG
>JANOEZ010000067.1:0-1049 GCA_031413335.1 Nitrospirota bacterium | reverse complement strand
GTACGGTAACAGTATTTGTTCCTAAGTCACCGTAGGATTCCTCCAACAGCGACGACGTCGCGCGCCTGGTCGCCGAATACCAGGCCCAACAACAAGCCCGGCATCAGACAGATTCCGCGCCCGCGCTCGAAACAGCCGCGCCCGTGGCGTAATGCCGCTCGTTCTCGCCTCCACATCGCCGCGCCGCAAAGAACTCCTGGCCCTGCTGCAGTTGCCCTTCGACGTCGTCGAACCGAAGTGTGACGAACGGATCCATGCGGACATACCGCCGGAGGCGCAGGCGTGGACCTTCGCGCTGGAGAAGGCCCGGTCCTGCATGCAGCACTATGCCGACAGCCTGGTGCTCGGCAGCGACACGCTGATTGCCGTAGGGGAGACCATCCTCGGCAAGCCGGCTGACCGTGCGCAGGCCAACGCCATGTTGCGGCGGCTCCGGGGACGCGAGCATCGCATCTACACGGCCGTCGCGGTCTGTTGCGACGCGCGCACGATTCAGGATGTGGCCGTGGAGAGCGTGCAGGTCTGGATGAAACCGTTCAGCGACGCCGACCTGGAGGCCTATCTGGCAGGTGGCGAGTGGCAGGGCAAGGCCGGCGCCTATTCCATCCAGGGCCGCGGCGGCGACTTCATCGAGCGGATCGAGGGCGACTTCACCGCTGCCGTCGGCCTCCCGCTGCGCCTCACCGCCTCGCTGCTGCAAAAGCACGGCCTCTCCGTCCCGGTGGACGTGGAGCAGCTCTACCGCGCTAGGCCCTATCCGAATTGGGCCATCTTCCAGCGATAAGTTTTCTCCTGATCTGGCTCCGCTCGAACGATTTTGCTAAACTGCGCGCCAATTAACTAGGTTGCCAAAATATATGGCAGGATTGTTTCAGGTCACACAGTGTGACCTGAAACGGTGGTCACAATCGGTGACTACCTCTGGGTCATGGATGAGCGTTTGACAGCATGTCAGATATGACATATAGTGACGATGCGGGCAGGGATGCCGGGTGAGTGCGGCTAAGATAGAGAAGCCGCTAGTCTGGCTGAAGGGCGAGGTCAAGACC
>JANOEZ010000066.1:0-1409 GCA_031413335.1 Nitrospirota bacterium | reverse complement strand
CAGGGTGTCATGGATAAATTGCCCGTCTTGCGCGCAATGGCAGCGCGGCATGGCGTGACACTCGCGGAAGTCGCCTATATGGGTGACGACATCAACGATTTCGCCTCGCTGCGCGCCGTGGGATTTTCCGCGTCGCCGGCGGACGCGCTGCCGCCGGTCCGCAAGGTCGTGACCTATGTCTGCCGCGCGAAGGGCGGGGAGGGTGCCGTGCGGGAAGTGGCGGAGATGATTCTGGAGGCGCAGGGGAAAAGCCCGTGGAAGGGATGAATGAATTCCAGACGTTATGCCGGTTAGGCCGGTTCTGCCCGTTAACCGGTTCAACAGGCCGAACAAACTAAACAGGTTCAACATTTCTTATGAAACCTCGAACCTCGAACCCCCACCCCAGCCCTCCCCCACAGGTGGGGAGGGTAGGGACGGGAAAACCTCCAGCCTCCAACCTCGACCATCTTTATACGGTCATTATGGCCGGTGGAAGCGGCACGCGATTCTGGCCGCTCAGCCGGCATCTCTTTCCCAAGCAATTGCTGAAGATCATGGGCGAAGAAACCATGATCCAGCAGACCATGCGGCGGATTCTGCGATGCACGCCGCCGGACCGGGTGCTGATCTCGACCACGCCGGCTCAAGCCGACTCGATCCGCGTCCAGCTCGCCGAGTGGAAGGATGCGCTCAAGGACAATTATCTTCTTGAACCGGAAGCCCGTAATACGGCGCCCGCGATTGCCCTAGCGGCGACCGAGGCGCTCCAGCGCGATCCGGACGCGGTCATGCTGCTGGTGCCGGCCGATCACGTGATTCATAGGGATGAGCGATTCGATGCGGCGGTCAGGCTCGGCACGGTGCTCGCGGGCAAGGGCTACCTCGTCACATTCGGCGTACCGCCCAGTCGGCCAGAAACCGGCTATGGCTATATTCAGCCCAACCGGCAGCGCAAGTTGGCCGGGCAGGGCAAGCTTGCCGGCTATGCCGTGAAGCGGTTTGTGGAAAAACCGGATGAGAAAACAGCGGTTCGTTATCTGAAGGATGGCCATTATTACTGGAACAGCGGCATTTTCGTCTGGCGCGCGGCGACGGTGCTGGAGGAAATTGCTTGCCATCAGCCCGGTTTGGCGAAGGGGATGAAGGCCATTGCGGCGCTGGGGCCTGTGCGGACGGTCCAGGGAGAAGCAGCCCGCATCTATCGAGCGCTGACACCGATTTCAATCGACCACGGAGTGATGGAACGGTCGTCCCGGGCGGCGATGATTCCAGTCGACTTTCGATGGTCCGACGTTGGGAATTGGAGCAGCCTGGAAGAGGTGTCGCCGAGGGACAAGGCCGGGAACGTCGTCAGCGGCAACGTGATCGATCTCGGCAGCCGCAATTCCATTCTGTATGCCGATCGCCGGGTGTGCCGACGATCGATG
>JANOEZ010000065.1:0-8944 GCA_031413335.1 Nitrospirota bacterium | reverse complement strand
GAGTCGCTGCTGATGGGACTGAAGGAAATCGCCCTGTCCTCCGGCTCGGCCTGCACCTCGGCCACTCTGGAGCCCTCCTATGTGCTGCGGGCGCTGGGCGTGGGATAGGACCTGGCCCACTCGTCCATCCGGTTTGGGCTGGGACGGTTTAACACGAACGAGCAGGTGGACTATACGATCAAGCGCATGATCGAAATCGTCACCAAGCTGCGGGAGATGTCTCCCCTGTATGAGATGGCAAAAGAAGGCGTTGATTTGAAAACCGTTCAATGGGCGGCCCATTAAAAACCGTGACACGTGAAGCGTGATAAGGAAGTAAAGAGGAGGAAGCACCATGGCCTACAGTGAAAAAGTCATTGACCACTACAACAACCCCCGGAACGTCGGGAGCTTCAAGAAGGACGAGAAGGGCGTCGGCACCGGCATGGTCGGAGCCCCCGAGTGCGGCGACGTCATGAAGCTGCAGATCAGGGTCGAGGGCGAGCGGATCGTGGACGCCAAGTTCAAAACCTTCGGCTGCGGTTCCGCCATCGCCAGCTCGAGCCTGGCCACGGAATGGCTCAAGGGCAAGACGATCGACGAAGCCCAGACCATCAAGAACACCGACATCGTGCAGGAGCTGAACCTGCCGCCGGTCAAGATCCACTGTTCGGTGCTGGCCGAGGATGCGATCAAGGCGGCCCTGGCCGACTATAAGAAAAAAGCCGAGACGGAAACCAAGTAAGGAGTCCCGCGATGGAGACACAACAGACGACACCCGCAACACCGGCGATCACGCTGAGCGACGCGGCGCTGAAGGAAATCAAACGCCTGATCAACGTGCAGGGCCTCACCGAAGGCGGCCTGCGCGTGGGCGTCAAGGGCGGCGGCTGCTCGGGGCTGAGCTACACGATCAACTTCGACGAGAAGATCGGCCAATACGACACCGTCTACGAGTTCGACGGCGTGAAGGTCATCATGGACGCCAAGAGCGCCATCTACCTGCAAGGCTCCCAGCTCGACTTTCAGAAGGATCTGATGAGCGGCTCGTTCAAGTTCGTCAACCCGAACGCGGAAAAAACCTGCGGCTGCGGAGAATCTTTCTCCGCCTAATAGCAAGCAGCTGATAGCTAATAGCAAGTAGCCAATCCGGGCATGAAGCGTTCGTGCCTGAGCATTCGAGAAGCTGCTACCTGCTATTAGCTATTCGCTTGTTTAGGGCCATGCCCGTTGCGTGATAAGCCATGAACGACACACCTCATACAGCCAGCAAACGTACCGAGCTTCCAATGGCCCGGAGCATGTGCTGGCATTGCCAATCCGAGGTCACGGGCGAGTACTACTGCGGCCAATGCGTCAAGGTGCAGCCGCTCTCCAAGGAGCTGGACTACTTCACCTGCCTGGGTCTGCCACGCCTGCTGACAATCGACACCGCCGCGCTGGAAGCCAAGTACTACGATCTCAGCCGTTCGTTCCATCCGGATTTCTTCCAGGCCAAGACGGAAACGGAACAGCAGATCAGCCTGGGCAATTCGGCCCTGCTCAACACGGCCTATCGCACGCTGAAGGACCCGATCCAACGGGCGGAATATCTCCTGAAGCTGGAAGCCGGCTCGGCCAAGGACATCCGCAACTCCCCGCCTGCCGACCTGTTCGAGAAAATCCTGGAGTTGCAGGAGGATTTGGAAGCCTTCCGGTCCGCGTCCTCTGCCGGCGACAAGAGCGAAACGGCTCAGTACCGGACCACACTGCTTACGGACCGCGAACAGCTGGAGCAGCGCCAACAGGCCATGGATACCAAACTGACGGGCCTGTCTGCCAAATGGGACACGATCCAGAACCGCGCCCCGCAACCGGATGCCCTACGTCCGCAAAAAGATGAGATCCTCAAAGAAATGCGGGAACTGCTCTCCAACCGGACTTATCTCCGCAGCATCCTCAACGACCTCGTTGCAACCCTCGAAGGCGGCCATGCGGATCGTCGGCATTGACCTCGGCACGACCAATTCGCTGATCGCCTACATGGACGGCCAGACCCCGCGCGTCATCGCGGGGCGGGGCGACCGCGCCATGGTGCCGTCCGTCGTCGCCATGACCGACAACGGCCTGATCGTGGGCGATCCCGCCAAGGAGCACCTCGTCCGCAACCCGGCACGCACGGTCTATTCGGTCAAGCGCTTCATGGGCAAGGGACTGGCCGACGTCGCTGACGAATTGAAATACTTTCCCTACACCCTGACCGAGCAGGGCGGCGTGATCCGTATCAGGATCGGCGAGAAAACCTACTCGCCCCCGCAGATCTCGGCCATGATCCTCAAGGAACTCAAGCAGCGCGCCGAAGCGGTCCTCCACGAAGAGATCTCCAAGGCCGTGATCACCGTCCCCGCCTATTTCAACGACAGCCAGCGGCAGGCGACGAAAGACGCCGGCACGATCGCGGGGCTGGACGTCGTCCGCATCATCAACGAGCCGACCGCCGCCTCGCTGGCCTATGGGCTCCAGCAGCGGACGCAGGGGACCATCGCCGTCTACGACCTGGGCGGCGGGACATTCGATATTTCGATCCTCAAGCTGAAGGACGGCATCTTCGAAGTCCTCTCCACCAACGGCAACACACACCTGGGAGGGGACGACTTCGACCATGTGATCGCGGAGGTGCTGTTGAAGGACATCCGCGCCAAGCACAGCCTCAGCCTGGAGAAATACGACGACGCGATGCAGACGGTGCGGCTGGAAGCCGAACGGACGAAGATCCGCCTGTCGGACGAGCAGACCGCCACGGCGGTGATCGAGTTGCCGGACGGCAAGGGCACCTACCGAAAGGACTTCACGCGCGATCAGATCGAGGCCCTCACGGTCGAATTGGTCGAACGCACGCTGGGCCCCTGCCGCCAAGCGCTGAAAGACGCCGGCTTGCAGACGGCGGACATCGACGAGGTCGTGCTGGTGGGCGGCTCCACGCGGATGCCCCTGGTGCGGCGCCGCGTCCAGGAACTCTTCGGCAAGACGCCGCACAGCGAATTGAATCCGGACGAAGTCGTGGCACTCGGCGCGGCGGTGCAGGCCGGCATCCTGAGTGGCGACACGCAGGGCATGCTGCTGTTGGACGTCACCCCGCTCTCGCTGGGCATCGAAACGATGGGCGGCGTGATGAGCACGCTCACCCGGCGCAATACGACGATCCCCTCCAGCGCAAAGGAAATGTTCACGACCTACGTGGACGGCCAGACCGGCGTGGACATCCACATTCTTCAGGGCGAACGCGAGCTGGCGCAGGACAACCGGAGTCTCGCCCGCTTTCGTCTCAAGATGCCTCCCCTGCCCGCCGGCGTGCCGCGTATCGAAGTGACGTTCCTGATCGACGCCAACGGTATTTTGAATGTCACCGCCAGGGACATGCGGACCGGCCAGAGCCAGTCCATCGAAGTGAAGCCGTCCTACGGGTTGTCGGACGAGGAAGTCGAGCAGATGATCGGCGACTCGTTCAAATTCGCCGCAGAGGATATCACCGCCCGTAAACTGATCGAGGCGCGGCTGGACGGCGGAGCGCTGATCGTCGCGACGGAGAAATCGCTGGGCCCCGGCGGCCATCTGATCGCTGCAGACGAGATCGCCGCCATTCGAGCCGCGCTGGCCGCGCTCGCCGCCGCCAGGGACGGCACCGACCCTCGCGCCATCCGCGCCCGCATGGCCGACGTCGAACAGTCGGCCCATCACCTAGTGGCAACGCTGATGGACGATTCGCTCAAGCAGGCGCTGCAGAACAAGAAGCTGTCGGAATTGCTATAACAGCAAGCAGCTAATAGCGAGTAGCGAACAGCTCTGAGCTACCGGCTATTTGCTACCAGCTTAAGGAGTGAAAATGGACCTGTACTGGAAAGATACCGAAGAGATCGCCATCCGCCTCGTGGAAACCCACCCCGACACCGATCCGTTGACCGTGCGGTTCACCGACATGCACGCGTGGATCACGGCCCTGCCGGAATTCCGGGACGATCCCAAGAAATCCAACGAGAAAATCCTCGAATCCATCCAAATGACCTGGCACGAGGAATATCAGGATTCCAAAAGCTAGCGGGGAGACGGCGGAACAGCCTGCGGTCGCGCCGGTTTCGGCGACGGCGCGGCAGATCCTGCTGCGGTAACTCCTGGCTTGGGAGCCGTTGGGACAGGAAACGGCGTGACGGGCGTCGCCGGAGACGCGAATGCCTCGGGAATTTGATCCAATCGGTAGAACTCGCCTGGATCCACGACATCCGGCGCCGATTCCGTCGGCTCCGCGCCCTTGTTAAAGACCTCCACAATCCCGTGATCGCTCTGATCCGGCTCCAGCAGGCCGGTGCGCGGATCCACCCGGGCGTAGCGGATGTCCTCGGGAATTTCGAACGGCGTGCCCGGTACCATCGGCAGTGCGGCCTGCATGAATTCCAGCCAGATCGGCAGCGCCGCGTGTGCGCCTGACTCCGTCTCGCCCAGCGTCCTGATGTCGTCGAATCCGACCCAAACCGCCGTGGCGAGCGTGGGTGTGTACCCGATGAACCAGGCGTCCGTGAAATCGTTCGTGGTTCCTGTCTTGCCCGCCACGGACCGTTCGATCGTCTTGGCCAGTTGGCCGGTCCCCTTCTGAATGACATCCTCCAGCACGTTGGTGATGAGATAGGCCGTTTCCTTCGTGATCACCTGCTGCGGCTCGAACAGGATTTGTTCCAGCGGCTGCGCATTCGCATCCTGGACGGTGGAGACCGAGTAGGGCTGAAGCTTATAGCCCTGATTGGCGAAGACCGCATAGGCGGAGACCATCTCAAGCGGCGTGATACCGGAGGATCCCAGGGCCAGCGACAGGTCCTGGTTGATCGGACTGGCGATGCCCAGCGTCTTGGCGAACTCGACCACGGGTTTGATGCCGATCCTCTCCAGCAGCCTGACCGTGGCGACGTTGTGGGAATGGATCAGCGCCTCGCGCAGGCTGACCGGCCCATGAAACCGTTTGCCGTAATTCTCCGGCTTCCAGGTTTTTTCAGGATCCTCCTCGTTCTCGTAGATGACCGGGGAATCCACGACCACGGTCGAGGGACTCAGCCCTTCGTTGAACGCCGTGGCGTAGATGATCGGCTTGAAGGCCGAGCCGGGCTGGCGGCGCGCCGTGATGACGCGATTGTATTCGCTCCTGGCAAAATCGTAGCCTCCGACCATGGCCCTGATCGACCCGTTGCGCGGATCGATCGCCACCAGCGCGCCCTCGACGATCGGCGTCTGCTCGAGCTGAAAATAGGTCGTGCCCTTTTCGACTTTTTTGAGACTGACTTCGATCACATCGCCCGGCTTCAGGAGATTCTTGACGGTGGGCAGCGTCACGGCGTCTTTGATCGGATCGCGCCCCTTGAGCCGGCGCTTGGCCCAGGCCATGTCGTCGAACAGCATCTGCCCTGCAACGGAGCCGACCTGCATCTGCACGGCGTCGCGCCCTATTTTCACGACGACGCCCTGGGTAATTTCACCCGGCTGCAGCGGTTTCTCCTGCGGCGCCGGCGCGCCCGGCGCAGGCAGCGCCGTAATATCCTGCGTGCCGATCGGCCCGCGCCAGCCCTGCCGTTTGTCCAGTTCGCGCAGGCCCCGGTTCAGCGCCTGCTCCGCCACCTTCTGCATCTCGATGTTCAAGGTCGTGAAGATCTCCAGGCCGCCCTTGTAGACCATCGCCTCGCCGTATTTACTCATGACGTGCTGCCGGACATGCTCGATGAAATAGGGCGCGACCTGTTCGGCGCCCGGACGGCGCAGCACCAGAGGCTTCGTCAATGCCTCCGCGCGCTGCTCCGCCATGATGAAGGCCGCCTCTTCCATGCGAGCCAGGACGTGCTCCTGGCGCTTCTTCGATTTCTCCAGATTCTTATACGGCGAATAATTATTGGGCGATTTGGGGAGGCCGGCCAGCAGGGCTGCTTCCCCGAGAGTCAATTCCGACAGGCTTTTCCCGAAATAGGTCTGGGCCGCCGCCACCACGCCGTACGCGCCCTGCCCGAAATAGATCTGGTTGAGATACAGCTCCAAAATCTCTTCCTTGCTGAGAATCAATTCCATCTTGTAGGCCAGGATCAACTCACGGATCTTTCTGCCGTAGGTCCGTTCGGCGGATAGAAACAGCGACCGCGCGAGCTGCTGAGTGATCGTGCTGGCGCCTTCGACCTTGCCGCCGCGGCGCAGGTTGGTCCAGACCGCGCGCGCAATGCCGATGAAGTCGAGACCCGGGTGCTCGAAAAAGCGCGCGTCCTCGACGGCAATCACCGCCTGAGTGAGCACTGGCGGCACGTCGGCCAGTTGGGCCTTCAGCCTGCGCTCGACGTAGAACTGCCCGACGACCTGGCGGTCATCCGAGTACACGCGGCTGACCTGGCTGGGCTGATATTGGGAGAGCGATTCCAGGGACGGCAGGTCCTGCGACGCCCACCAGAAGACGAGTACGACGGTACCGGCGCCGAGCACAGCCAACACCCCGGCGAGCGTGAACAGCATGCGCCACTTGGACCAGCGGTTCGGACTCGGGGTATTCAGTTCCGTAAAGCGATCGGTGAACGGCATGGATGACGCAGATTCCTCGCAACCTGGACGAGATGAAGTATAGCAGGCACGGACACCTTACCGCGCACCCCGTGCAAACTCAAGCCACGCATGGCCACACATGGATGGGGAGGCTGCGGCAGACTCCGCCTGACTTGTCTTTTCGACGCCCCCTCCGTTATACTGCAGTCGACGCCGGATTTTCGCGGCGTCTTTTTTTTGGCCCGCTTACGGCCAATCACGGAAGGGTTCCATGGATCAGCAGAGTTCGACAGTCTCCCCGCAGACACTCCGGTCGCCGGCCGACCGGCGGGAGAATATCCGCAATATCGCCATCATCGCCCACGTGGACCACGGCAAGACCACGCTGGTGGACGCCCTGCTCCGCCAGACGCACGTCCACCGGAAGATCAACGACATGGGCGAGCGCATGATGGATTCCATGGACCAGGAGCGCGAACGCGGCATTACAATCCGCGCGAAATACGAGAGCATCATGAATCACGACGAGAAGAACAAAATCGTTGACACGCCCGGACACGCCGATTTCGGTGGTGAAGTCGAACGGACGCTCCGCATGGTGGATGGGGTGCTGATCCTGGTAGACGCGAAGGAAGGGCCCATGCCGCAGACGACCTTCGTGCTGCGCAAGGCCCTGGCGCTCGGCCACAAAGCGATCGTGGTCATCAACAAGATCGACCGTCATGATGCCGTCGTCGATGACGTGGTGAACCGGACCTTCGACTTGTTCGGCGCGCTGGGCGCGACCAACGAGCAACTGGATTTTCCGATCGTCTACACCTCCGCCATCAACGGCACCGCGACACTGGACATCAACAAGCCCGGCACGGACATCAATCCGCTGCTGGACACGATCCTGGCGCACGTGCCGGCCCCGGCGATCAATGCCGAGGCCCCGCTCCAGATTCTGGTGCTCGCGCTGTTCCACGATTCGTACAAGGGCAAGATGGGCATCGGCAAGGTCCTGTCAGGCTCGATCGCGCGGCGCCAGAACGTGGTCCGGATCACCCGCGAGGGAGTGCACGTGCCAGGCAAAGTGACCGAGTTGGCGGTCTTCTCCGGATTGGAGCGGGTGGACGTGGAAAAAGCCGAGGCCGGCGAGATCGTGGCCGTGGCCGGATTGCCGGAGATCGGCATCGGGGAAACGATCGCGGACTCGGAACATCCCATCGCGCTGCCACCGGTGAAGATCGACGAGCCCACCGTCCAGATGACCTTTGCGGTGAACACGAGCCCCTTCGCGGGGCGCGAGGGCAAGTATCTGACTTCCCGCCACCTGCGCGAGCGGCTGTTCAAGGAACTGGAAACCAACGTCTCCCTGCGCGTGGAGGAAACCGACAGCCCGGACCGCTTCCTGGTCGCCGGCCGCGGCGAACTGCATCTGGCCGTGTTGATCGAACAAATGCGGCGCGAGGGGTACGAACTGCAAGTCTCGCAGCCGGAGGTGATTCTGCACCGGGACGGTGGAGTCGTCACGGAGCCGTACGAAGAACTGACCATCTCCGTCCCCGCCGACTACCAGGGCACGGTCATCGAGGAGATCGGCACGCGCCGGGGGGAACTGCGGCATATGAAGCTGGTGCATGCCGAGGGCAGCGCCGGCGAGATGCACCTGGAGTACCACATTCCGACGCGCGGCGTGATTGGCCTCAAGGGCATACTGCTGACCAAGACCCGCGGGACCGTCATCATGCACCACGTCTTCAAGGAGTACGGCCCCTACGACGAACGCTCGTTCGTGACGGCGCCGCATGGTTCGCTGGTCGCGCACGAGGATGGCACAAGCAACGCCTACGGCCTCTTCATGATGCAGGAGCGCGGCGCGTTGTTTCTCAACCCCGGCATCGAGGTCTATCGCGGCATGGTCGTCGGACAGAACAGCCGCGACGAGGATTTGGACGTCAACGTGTGCAAAGCCAAACAGTTGACCAACATGCGTGCATCGGGAACCGACGAGGCGCTGACCCTGACCCCGCCTCAGCAGATGACGCTCGAGTTTGCCCTGGAATACATCGGCTCCAACGAACTGGTCGAAGTGACGCCGTCCAGCATCCGCATCCGCAAGCGGTTGCTCAATCCGGAAGATCGCCGCAAGGCCCGCAAGAACAAAGCCTGATCTCGCTCCTGTTTTTCCCATGAAAATACGCAAGAAATTGCCGAAACCATTCGGTTCGGGACAGCCGTGCTACGTCATCGGCTACTCTGCTCCCGCCCCGTCGGCTGCCGAGCTCCAGATGTGGTTCGACCTGGAGTATGGCGGGCCTCTGAAGCTGAAAGAATCGGGAGAGACCACGACCGCCACGCACGGGCCCTGGACTGTGCAGATGCAGCTGGCGTCTTCTCAGACCGACACCTGGTCGGAACGGCTGGATTGGCGCCACCCCCATGC
>JANOEZ010000064.1:0-5056 GCA_031413335.1 Nitrospirota bacterium | reverse complement strand
GCCTGTCATGACGGCGGCGGCCGTTTCATCGCAGGACGTTTCGATGGCCAGAATGATGGGCGAAGCAGGCCGTGCGGGCGTTGTGGCCGTCACGATGGTAATGCGGCAGAACGAATCAGGCGTGGAGACACATGGACGGTGGTCGTCACGAGTGTGCGGCTGGGGCTAATCTCAGACCCCAGCCAGCACTTCTTCCTCGATAAAGGCAGGCGTCTCGTCTTTGAGGACGACCTTGATCTTGCGTGAGTCCTTAAAGCGGCCACGGATCAGCTCTTCCGACAAGGGGTCGCCGATGCTCTTCTGGATGGTTCGGCGCATCGGCCGCGCGCCGTAGAGCGGCTGGTAGCCTTCCTTGATGAGCCATTGTTTTACATCGTCGGTGACATCGAGCTGAATGCCCTTGTCCAGGAGCCGCGCGTTGAGTTCCTTGATGAGGATGTCGACAATGCTCACCAAGTGGAGTTTCTCCAACTGATGGAAGACCACCACGTCGTCGATACGGTTCAGGAACTCCGGGCTGAATGCCCGCCGCAGCTCTGCCAGGACTTCATCCTTGATCCGCCGGTTCTGCTCGGCCTCCGCCTGCTGGAACCCAAGAGACACACCCTTCTGGATGAGCTTCGTGCCCAGATTCGAAGTCATGATGACCACCGTGTTCTTGAAATCGACCTTGCGGCCCAGGCTGTCCGTGAGCACGCCATCGTCCAGCACCTGGAGCATCACGTTGAAGATGTCCGGGTGCGCCTTCTCGATCTCATCGAACAGCACCACCGAATAGGGCCGGCGCCTGACTTTCTCGGTCAGTTGGCCGCCCTCTTCGTAGCCAACGTAGCCCGGAGGGGCTCCGAACAGGCGCGAGCTGGTGAATTTTTCCTGATATTCCGACATGTCGATCCGGATCAGCGCATCCTCGGAATTGAAGAGGAATTCCGCCAGCGCTCTCGCCAGCTCGGTCTTGCCGACACCGGTCGGACCGAGGAAGATAAAGGAGCCGATCGGCTTCTTGGCTTCTTTCAATCCCGCGCGTGAACGGAGGATGGCCCGGCAGACGGCCGAAATCGCCTCTTCCTGCCCGACGATGCGCTTATGCAGGTACTCCTCCATATGCAGGAGCTTCTGCGACTCCTCTTCTTCGAGCTTGAAGAGCGGGATGCCGGTCATTTTGGAGACGACGTAGGCGACGTCTTCCTTGGTGATGACGGGCCTGTTCTTCTCCTGATTCTTCTTCCACTCGCGCTTGGATTCGTCCAGCAGCTTCCGCAGGCGTTCTTCTTCCTCGCGGAACTTGACCGCTTCCTCGAAGTTCTGCAGCGAGATGGCCGTTTCCTTCTCGCGGGAGACTTTCTTGAGTTCCTGCTCCATCGCTTTCAGTTCACCCGGCAGGGCATACGTCTGGAGCTTCGCGCGTGAACCGGTTTCGTCGATCAGGTCGATGGCCTTGTCCGGCAGGAACCGGTCGGAGATGTAGCGGTCCGACAGTTTGACGGATTCCAGGATGGCTTCCTCGGTGATTTCGACGCCGTGGTGCTCTTCGTAACGGTCGCGCAGACCCTGGATGATCCGGACCGTCTCGTCCACGCTGGGCGGCTGCACGTAGATCGGCTGAAAGCGCCGCTTCAGCGCGCCGTCTTTTTCAATGTGCTTGCGATATTCATCCAGCGTGGTCGCGCCGATGCACTGGATTTCTCCGCGCGACAGGGCCGGCTTGAGCATGTTGGAGGCGTCGATCGAGCCTTCGGCCGCGCCCGCGCCCACGAGCGTGTGCAACTCATCAATGAAGATGATGATGTTCCCCGCCTGCGTGATCTCCTTCATGACCACTTTCAGGCGCTCTTCGAACTGGCCACGATATTTCGTGCCGGCAACGAGCGAACCCAGGTCCAGCGCAATGACGCGGCGGGACAGCAGATTGTCCGGCACTTCCGATGTGACGATCCGTTGCGCCAATCCTTCGACGATCGCCGTCTTGCCGACGCCGGACTCCCCGATCAGTACGGGATTGTTTTTGGTGCGGCGGCTGAGAATCTGCAGCACGCGTTCAATTTCATCCGCGCGCCCGATCACCGGATCGAGATGGCCTTCCTGGGCCAACTGGGTCAGGTCGCGCCCGAATTCATCCAGCGCCGGCGTATTGGATTTGCGGTCGCGCTCGCGCGGCGCGGACTTGCGCAGGAACGTCACGGTAAGCTGCCGCGCGGTCAGGAGGTTGGCGCCGAGGCTTCGGAGGATCTTGCCGCCGATGCCCTCTTCTTCGCGCAGGAGGCCGAGCAGCAGATGTTCGCTGCCGATGTGATTGTGGCCGAGCAGGCGCGCTTCTTCCACGGCGTACTCGATGACTTTCTTGACGCGCGGGCTGAATGGAATCTCGCCGAACGTCATGGTGGTCCCGCCACCCGGCAGGTTGCGTTCGATCTCCAGACGGATTTGTTCGGAGGAGAGCCCCATCTTCTTGATGATGGTCAGGGCAATCCCGTCGGTTTCACGAAGAACAGCTAGGACCAGATGCTCCGTCCCCAGATAGTCATTCTGGTGGCGCTCGGCTTCCTCGCGCGCCAGGATGATGATCTTCCGGCCCTTATCCGTGAATCGTTCGAACATCCCGCCTCCTTTGGTGGTCCAGTTGATGGTGGAACGACGGAAGTTATCGAAAATCTAGGGCAATTCTATCGGTGAAAAGACGTTCTGTCAAGACCACGAGGGCTCTCTGTAGTATCGGAGTGCGCCGGAGATTTCTCAATGAGCAGACAGGTCTGTCATTGACATGAAATTCGTCCCCTCGATACAATCCGTTTCCACTGCTCCATGTTGGCTTTTATCCGTTCATATCCGTTAAAGATTGGATCGTCATGAACGTCATCGGAATTCTGACCAAACCAAAGTTTCCCAATATGAAACCCACGCTGGTGCAGCTGGTAGCCTGGTTGCGCGAGCATGGGAAGGACGTGGTGCTCGATCCGAAGGCTGCGGCGATCATCGGCAAATCCGCTTCGCGGCAGAAGGGTCGGATCGCCGAGAAGGCGGACATGGTGCTGGTCCTTGGCGGCGACGGCACGATGCTGAATGCCGCACGACTGGTCGAAAAACGGAGCGTGCCCATTCTCGGCATCAACATGGGCGGCTTGGGGTTTCTCACCGAAGTCGGCGGCGAACATCTGTATGCAACGTTGGAGCGTGTATTCGCGAAGGATTATTCGATCGAAGAGCGACTGATGTTGCGCGCGCGCCTGGACTGTCGTGGCAAGCGTGTCACCGAGGCGACGGTGCTCAACGACGTGGTGGTGACGAAGGGCGAACTGTCGCGCATGATCGCGATGACGATCACGATCGACGGCCAGTTCGTGACGAGCCTGCGGGGCGACGGATTGATTCTTTCGACGCCGACCGGCTCGACGGCCTACTCCATGTCAGCCGGCGGGCCAATCGTCAGCCCCTCGGTCAATGCGCTGGTGATCACGCCGATCTGTCCCCACACGCTGACGCACCGTCCCCTGCTCGTGCCGAGCACCGCGACGCTGGCGATTACGCTGACCAGCCACGACAAAGGCGCGAGGGTGACCTATGATGGACAGGTTGGCGTGGCGATGACAGAGGGCGACACGGTGACGATCACACCTTCCCGGCATAAAACCAAACTGATTCGATTGCCCGATCGAACCTACTACGATGTGCTGAGGAGGAAACTAAAGTGGGGCGGAGAGTAGTAGCCTGACTACCGAACCGAGGCGTGGGATGTGCCGGCGTGCTTGTCGATCCTGGCCAGCATGTCGCTGTTCGTGGTGAATTTGAATTCGCCGATGCAGTCGCCGGGGCCGCTGTGCGCCTTCTCGGCCGCATCCAGCGTGCGCAGCCCCTTCACATCCACGGTGTGGGCCTCCCGCTCTTTCAGAATCCGATACAGTTTGCGGAGCATTTCGTCGCTGTTGCCTTGCGAACGCGCTGACGGGGCTTCCAGGTAGCGCGTCACGACTTCCGCGCACCATTCCCCGTCCCGTTTCGCCACGCCAACCAGCCCCTCGCTGGCTTTTCGCGCCCAGCCGGTCAGAAACACACCGTCGAGCACTTTGCCGGACGCTTCGTCATAGGCTTGGAAGAGGGAATCATCCGGGTCGTTGATGGTCTTGTTGGGGTTGGTGATGAACACGCCACCTTTATAGGGAAGGCCGACCGTCTCATCGACTCTGTCGCCGACGGCGAAGACGACACTGTCCACCGGAAACTCATAAAATTGCTTGAGGCCGACCGCAGCCGTATCCTCGCCTTTCGGCTCCAATTTGGTTTCTTCGAGCTCGAGCGCGCGTACACGATTGGAGGCATCGACGAGCACGCGCTTGGGCGAGGCCAGGAAACGGAAGCCCATCTGGGTGGCGCTGGTTGTGGACTCGCATTTGGTGAACTCGTCGGTGATGCCCTTGTGCAGTTCGTCCGGTTTCTGCCCCACCGCTTCCAGCCGCTGCCGGATCCGGTCGAATTCTTTCTTGAGCCCCTCGAGATCCATGTTCGAACAGACCGCCCGAATCTCCTTGGGATTGTATTTCCGTTCCGCCGGTCCGCGGCGCGCAATCGCCGTCACCCGCTCGACTTTCTTGTAGCGGATCAGCCAATGCGCGATGTCCACCATGACATCTCCGACGCCGATGACCGCGACGTGCTTTCCCATGTCGAACGGGCGGTCGCCGAAGCCGGGCAATTGATTGAAATGGTAGACGACGTCCTTGGCGTGAAACACGCCCTTGGCGGAATCCCCGTCCACGCCGATGGTCTTGGTTCCCTGCGCGCCTGTGGCAAACACCACGGCGCTGGCGCCGAGCATGCGGAGCTCCTCGACCGTGACGTCCTTATTCTGTCCGACAGAGACGTTGCCGAGGTAATGCACGTTGGGGCGATCGAGGATTTCCCAATAGGTCTTGCGGAGGCCTCCACGGAGTTTCAGCTTGTTGGGGAAGATGCCGTATTCGGCCAGGCCGCCGAATTTGATGTCACGGTTCAATATGATCACGTCGTGGCCGGCTTTGGACATGAAATTGGCAACCGACATGCCGGCCGGGCCAGCGCCGAC
>JANOEZ010000063.1:0-5196 GCA_031413335.1 Nitrospirota bacterium | reverse complement strand
CCGCAGCCTTTCATGGATGGCCTGCTCAACCGGGTCCACTGGAAGCGGTCCTGATCAGGCATGGATGCGCCGGGGTCATCAGTTCCGATCATTGTGCGGTAGGCCGCCATGACTTCATTTCCTCACGTTCTTCCTGCCGCTACTTCGTCGAACACTTTCAGCATCGCCGCCGTCATACGATCCACCGTGAACAGCGCCGCGCGGGCGCGCCCTGATTCAGCCAGCCGTTGCCGGCGCGGCGTATCCTCCAGCAGCGTCTGCAACGAATGTTCCCATGCAGGATCGTTTTCCGGATTGACATGCTCAGCCGCGTCTCCCGTCAACTCGACGAGCGCCGGCGTCGTCGAGCAGAGGACGGGAACGCCACAGGCCATGGCTTCCAGAACCGGCAGTCCGAATCCTTCATAGTGCGACGGAAATGCGAACAGCGCGGCGCCCCGGTAGAGGGCCGGCAGGTCCTCATCCGGCACCATGCCGATCATCGCAACCGGCCTGCAACCCTCCCGTGACCGGATCAACCGGTGAAGATCGGCCGGGACCGGCGTCCCCGCGAGCACGAGGGGGGACTGCCGTCGAAGAGATTCCGGCAGCGCCGCATACGCGCGCACCAGAGTGGTCACGTTCTTGTGCGGCCAGAACCCTCCGATATAAAACACGTACCCCGCCGACAGACCGTACCGCTCCCACACCTTGCGGTCGTCGGCCGGGTTCCCCTGTTCGTAAAACTGCCGGCCAGTCGCCAGCGGGACGACGCGGAGTTTGGCCGGATCCGCCTGGAGGTCCCATTGCACGTCCTGCGCGGACGCCTGCGAATCCACCAGCGTCACCGAGGCCCGCTTGATCGCCAGGCGGCAGAACAGGCGAAACGGAGGATTCTTGAGCAGATCGGAGCGGCGGACGTTATAGTCGGCGCGCCGGAAGAACGTCAGGTCGTGGATCGTGTTGACCACCGGCACCGCCCCCCGAAGCGGAATCTTGATATAGGGAGAGTAGAGCACATCCGCCCCGTAGGCTGCCACGGCGCGCGCGAGCGTGATCTGGTCCCACCATGGGGTCCATCGCTCCGGAATCCTGACGATCGCGCAGTTCCCGGCCCTGACCCTGATTTCGCAGGTCGCATTGCCGATCAGGACAAAACGGTCGCGCGGCCTCAGCGCGACAGCCGTTCTCAAAAATTCCTCCAGCACGCGGCCGATCCCGGTCCGCCGCCCCGGCTGCCACTCGCGGATGTCCACGCCGACGATCACGCCTGCCTCCTCATCTGTGGCCGCCCGCTTTTTGCGCAAACCAGATCAGGCTCTCCCCGTTCAGCAGCATCGGCGAATTCAGCTCGCGATCGATTTCCGTCGGCTTCGAAAAAACCCGCTGCATCACGCCGGCCAGCCAGGCCGGCACGCATGGCCGGACGTATCCGTTGGTCTGCACGGCGACATCCGAAAAGCCCGCCTCCGCCAGCAGGTGCTTCAAAATGAAGTACGGGATGACCGTCACATGTCCGATACCTGTTACCTCCCGCGGGTCGAACCAGAACAGCGTCCCGCGCAACGCGAACTTGATGCGCGACCGGAGGTTGTGAATGTTGGGCGTGCTCAACACCAGCCGCCCCCCGGGGCGCAACAGCCGGTGAAATTCCAGAATCAGGGCGCGTGGATCGTGCGTGTGCTCGATGCCTTCCAGGCATGTCACGGCATCGAACGCGCCGTCCGGAAACGGCAGCGACCGGTTCATGTCCAGCACCACCGCCGGCTGGTGCCGCATCGCCGCCGCCAGATCCGCCGCAACGCAGGTGGCGCCTTCCGACTCCAGTTGTGCGGCAAATCCTCCGGACGCGCAGGGCACGTCCAGGATTTTCAAGCCCCGCACCGGGCGCAACCCGGCCAGCACGAGATCGTACACCCCCGCCGGCGCAATCCCCATCCCCGGGCCGCCCGGCTCAGCCATCGCGCCGGTCCGGCGCCTTGCCCGCCAGGGGCAGGTACCGCTCCAGATGATAGTCGGGCCGGCCTCGCTGGCGGTCCCAGATGATCGTGAAGATAAAATAATACTGGATGGCGGAGTTCAGGCAGATCAGCAGGCCCGGCATCCCATCCAGGAAGCCCCGCTTCCACACATACTTGTACAGAAAGATCAGCCCGGGCCTGATGAAAAAGTACCAGGGCACGTTCCACCACACGATCCGGACGCCTTTCCGGATGTACTCGTTCGCCGTCAGCGGCGCGAACTGCCGTGTCATTTTATGGAGGTACTGTTCGAGGGATTCCGTCTGATGATGCACAAGATGGTGTTCGAGCCGGCCGATCCTCCCCGTGCACACGAACTGATCCAGCACGCTCATCGAGAGATCGTAGGCGCCCTTCCGCTTGTCGAACAGCCGGAGAAACCGGTGGTCGAACCAGGAGCAATGCCGGATTGCCCTGCCCAGAAAGTGATTCAGGCAGCGCAGGTAGTAGGCGTCGCAGTCAGGGCCACGGTCGAGCAATGTCCGGATTTCCCTGACCAACGGCTCGGGCACGATCATGTCCGCATCAACGGACAGAATCCAATCGTGGGAGGTCTGCCGGAGCGCATAGGCACGCTCGGCCGGGAAACTCTCGAAATCCTTCTCGAACACCTTGGCGCCATACGACTTTGCGATCTCGCGGGTCCGGTCGGTCGAATGCCCGTCTACGAGCACGATCTCGTCTACCCACGCGACGGAGCGCAGGCAGTTTTCGAGATGGTCCGCCGCATTCTTCGCGATGATGGCCACCGACAATCGTCCGCTCACCCGTTCTCCTCCAATGCGCGCAGGCCGTTGCACACCTGCTGTGCGATTATACGCCCCGCTGCGCTCCCCAAGCCGACTCATACACGGCCATGACGGCGGCCACATAGCCGTCGACGGTCAAGTGCTCGCGGGCTCTGGCGGCTGCCGCGATCCCCAGGCGTTCGCGCAACGCCGGATCTCGACTCAGCCGGTCGATCCCGCGCGCCAGCGCCTCCGCATCGCCCGGCGGCACCAGCACGCCCTCGATGCCGTCATGGACCAGCTCCGGATTGCCTCCGCTGTCAGTCGCCACGATAGCCGCTCCGGACGCCATGCCTTCGCAGAGCGCCCGGCTGCAGGCTTCGAGTTCCGACGCCTGCACGAGGATGTCGAGGCCCCGCATCACAGACGGGACGTCCTCGCGGCGTCCCAGAAACCGGATGCGCCCTTCCAGCGCCTCCTCTTTCACCTGTTTGCGGAGCCGGTCGAGACGCCATTCATCTTCCGGGAACACCGCATCGCCAACCACGAAAAACGTCGCCGGGGAACCGGCGCGAAGCAGGCGGATGGCCGCCGCCACGAATTCCTCTCCGCCCTTCTGATAGCCGATCCGTCCCACGAGACCGACCGCAACCTCCGCCGGCGCCAGCCCCTGCTCGCGGCGAAACGGTTCTCGCGGAACCGCCGGGTTGAACCGCTGCAGATCCACGGCATTCAGGATCGTCACCGATTTGTCCCAGGCACGGCTGCCGCGAAACCGCTCGCGCACCGCGTTCGAATTACAAATGATCCTTGTGGCCAGCCGGGCCGCGAAGCGATCCACATCCCGCATGCCGGCATAGAGAAGATTCCGCGCGTGCCAGATCACGGGGACGCGCTCGAGCCTCCCGGCCAGTCCCGCGCAGACGTTGGTCTGCGGACCGTTCGAATGCAGCAGCGCGATTTTCCGCTCGCGCACCACGCGTCGCAGCGCGATCACGTTGCGGAGCAGCCCCGGCACATTCCGCAACGGACCGAATGCCACCGGCGCCAGCGGAACGCCTTCGTCGGCCAGCGCCTGGGGCAACGGTCCGGACGCCGGGCCGGCAAACACCGGCGCGACACGGGTCCGGTCCAGCGCGTGCACCAGCAGCTGCAGGCTGTGTTCCGCCCCGCTCATCTGCGCCACGTGATGAAGATAGAGGACGTTACGTGGCATCGGTCGTACGCCCCGCGGCCTTGATAACTGTCGCCTCGTCCTGCTCCACGATCCCGTCCCGCCTGAACGGCACTTGCTGGCTGTGTTCCGCCCAGCTTATATGGGCCACGTGATGAAGATAGAGCACGTTATGTGGCATCGGTCGTGCGCCCCGCGGCCTTGATCAGCGTCGCCTCGTACTGCTCCGCGATCCTGTCCCAGTTGAACAGCAATTCGGCCCGCCGGCGTCCGGCTTCACCGAGACGGATACGTTCCGGCTCATCGCGGATCAGCCGCGCCATCGCCTGCCCGAACGCCTGCCAGTCGCCGGTCTCCACCGCGATGCCGCCGTCTCCCATCACTTCGAGCAGCGATGTATTGCGCACGGTCACCACCGCCTTCCCGTAGCTCATGGCCTGCGCGATCACGATCCCGAACGTTTCGAACGTCGAATGGAAGGCGAACAGATCGCACGCAAGAAAATAGGACCCCAGGCTGGCGCGCGGAATATAGCCGATGAACCGCACGTCTTTTTCGAGTCCCAGCTCGGCGGTGAGCGCGCGCAAGGCGGATTCTTGAGGCCCCTTGCCGCCGATGATCAGCACGCCGGCCCCGGTTTCCCGGCGGCAGGCCTGAAACGCCCGGAGCAGCACTTCGATGCGCTTGTCCAGCGCGAGCCGCTGCAACGCAAAGATGACGGGCTCCTGCGGCGCAATACCGAGCTGTCGGCGGAGCAGCGCGCCGTCACCGGAAGCCGGCGGGATATCCACACCGTTATAAATGACGCGCCCCCGCCCGTTCCCAAGACCATAGACCGCATTCCGGCAGTATTCCGAGACATAGGTCACGTCGGTCACCAGCGCCAGCATCGCCCGCTGCCACCACCGCCAGAGCGGGGGCACGCCAGGCCCCGGCACGTCACGCCCGTTCATCGTCACCACCGTCGGCACCCCCATCCAGCGCTCGGCGATTACACCGGCCAGGCCCGTCGGCATCATATAATGGACGTTCAGCACGTGCGGTTGGAACGTCCGGATCGCGCGGCGGATCGCGCCGACGGCCGACAGGGAAAACGGCGGGATGGCCCCGCCCGTGAGCCGGTGACCGGGAATCTTCATCAGCGTCACGGCATCGCGATACCGTTCGACCGGAAAATTCACCTGCGTTTCGTATTCGTCGCTCCCCTGTTCGCGGAGCAATTCTTCCTGCAACAGCGGGGTGACGAGCCGGACATCGTGCCGGGCTGCCAGGCGCCGATACACTTCCAACAGCA
>JANOEZ010000062.1:0-7050 GCA_031413335.1 Nitrospirota bacterium | reverse complement strand
CGACTCGATGGCGGCGATCCACTTCTCGCGCGACGGGTTGGGCCCGGCGCGGCGGAAGCCTTCGGCCGTCACGATGGCGACGGGCACGCCGAAGTAATAGAAATTGGTCGGCGGGCCGGCCTTGGGCAGTTCTTCTTTCTTCAGGTATTTGACGAAGAGGTCCTCGAACTCCTTGAGTGCGGGAGTGCCAATCTTCGCCTTGAACTGGTAGGGCTGGAAGAACTTGTCGCGCACGGCGGCGGGGTTGTTGACCTGCTGGACCGTCTGGTCGAAATCGGCGCCGAGCGCGCCGACAACGGTTGCCGCAACGCCGAACTTCTGCACAGACACATCCGACTCTCTCATGATGCCGCCCACTCCTCCCAGCCCATCACGCCCAAGGTCTCACCTTTCGCACATTACGGGAGGATTCTTTCAGGAGAGGGAGCCGCTTTCGCCCTCTTGCTCATCGATAACGACTCAACGGCATCCTGTGGCGCCGGGAGAATGGTATTTTGCTCTCGATTGCCATGGATCTTGCTGTAGGACTTTGCCTTGAGCCAACGCGTGAACTTCGTGCCAGGATTCCATGCGCGACGGTATAGCCGTCTCAGTTCCCGCCCTCCGCTTTTCCAGTCTTGTTGTTCGGTCGCAAATACATACCAATCGGCCACATACCACGGCTTCAGAATCCCTGTTGCTACCAATTCATCGGCGTCGCATCGACAGGCAGAACAATCGCTCTTGGTCACGTAGTAAGAGCCGGCAAGAAACCATGCCAGAGGAAGGCCGATATGCCTCAACTTCGTCCTGCTGAGCACGAGATAGGCGCTTCGACGAACGAGTCGACGCTTAAGAAGCCCTCGTGATGCAGCGGGTGCGCAGTCCTCAATAAACCGCCAGTGGTTTCGTATGTTATCCATCGATCGCACTGAAAACAGAGCCTTCCATGCTTGCCGAAACGTAAGCGCGACGGATCCATTTGTGGACAATCCAGTTTCTTCAACGTGCGATTGGATCCTCGCTTCGTAAGTCACGCCAAGGTGAAATCCGTGCTGCTTCAATCGTGAAAAAAACTCACAATCGGCGATATAATGGGGAAATCGGTCGGCATTCACGTTGCCGGCCTGCCTTACCATAGACAATGGAACCAGAGTACCACGACCCGACAACAGGTCCACTCCTTTAAGAAAAGTTTCACCGGACTCAATAGCCGTTTTAACCGGGAAGCTATAGGTCTTCCAGTCGACAAACTCCCCGGCGTCGAGAATGCGTGATGGATCACGGCTATCGACAATCAAACCACCAACAGCTGCGTCCCGTTCCCGCGATACTCTGACAAGAGTCTCCACGTAACTCTGCTCAATAAAAGTGTCATTGTTCATCATCAACAGCATGTCCCTCTCACGACGGCTTTGCCGCAGGCAATAGTCAATGCCCAGTTGCATCGCCCCTCCCCACCATAGCTCCTTTTCTCCTTGCAGGACGACCACTTGGGGATAATGCTGTTGCAGATGCTCTATTGTTCCGTCAGTCGACCCGCCATCGACAATAACCAGACAGAGAGGGGCGTAGGTCTGAGCAAGTAGAGAATTGAGGCATTCCTTTGTAAATAGAAGACGGTTAAAGACCGGGATCACGGCAAAGACAGTGGCAAGATCGCCGGGCATCAAAGATATGTCATGTTTCATGCGGTCGGACGACATGGTCGATTTGAGAATTCTGCTTTCTGTCATCGAGACTGAGGAACAGCCAGGTGTTCCTACACTTCAGCCGTGTGCACTCCAGACGTCCACGCACGCTACGCAGAAAGATCATCCAGTCTGAGGATCTTCAAGAGCTGTCGCCGTTCATGATTCCACGAGAAACGTTCTTGAGCACGCTGCCAGCCTGCAACCCCCATCTTCCGTCTCAGATCTATATCTTTGGCAAGTGCTACAATCCGTTCAGCCATTGCCTGGCTATCTCCTTCCTCAACCAAGTACCCAGTCTCCCCATCAATCACCGCCTCGGGAATCCCGGCATGCCTCGTCGAAATAACAGGGAGCCCTTGTGCCATGGCCTCCAAAATTGATACTGGCAACCCCTCTTCATCCCCAGTGACTGGATCAATCACACTATGTTGGATGAAAACATCAGCTTGTTTCATAAGAGACAATACCTGATCATGCGGCAATCCACCCCACAACCTCACTCGATGATCCAGCTTTAGCACATTGACGAAATGCTGGGCTGCAGTAAACAGTTCCCCTGTCCCCACGTAGTCCAATCGCATATTGGGATGAGCCTCAACCGCACAGCGAAACGCATTGAGGGTCAAAATCGGAGCCTTTTTAGAGACCATTCGCCCAATTGCGAGACAATGGACATCTTGGCTTGCGTCCTTGTGAGGTAACGGACACGGAACATCAACCCCGTAAGGAACCACGTGTATCTTCTCAGGTGGCAGCCCCAGAGCAATCAGTCGTGTCCGACTCACCTCGCTCATAGTAATCACTCCATCCGCCTGACGGTATTGCAGATAATCTGCGCGCCAGAGGGGATCTTTCAAACGACCTGAAACATCAAACCCATGACCATGGCCATAAAAAGGGACGTTCAAATCCCTTGCGACCTTCAACCACTGAAGCCCATGATCGAGATATTCGCTAAGAATGACCTGCACATGATGCTCACACAAGAACTGCTTGATCGCCGTTAACGGATCCGGCAAAGAGTCAGGAGTCTCTCGCCCAAGACGACGTGCCACAGTCCACGCGATGTGCTGACGCAGCCCATTAGGAATCGCTCGAGCCGGAATGCGATCTATGACCAGTTGTGGACCCTTTACTCCCCAATGCCCAAGATACACTCCGTCGACAGTCCCTGTGATGATAACTGCTCGACCGGGAAGAATGTCCTCAACATGACGCCTGATAAAACTCTCAGAGAGGGCTCCTATATGCGGCGTAAAGATTGCGAGCGGATACTGCATTATTGCAATCTCATCGCGATTCCCCAGAAGCCTGTGCACATTGAGCTTTCTTCGAACTGCTGTGGCGGTTCATCCTGGGCTAGCAGATAACGAATAATGGGAAGCGCAAACCAAGAAAGAATAACTCGCGTTCGAGGTGCCATGGGCCTTCGACGCACCCACAGCCCGATCATTTGAGCAAGACTTGCGTCCCATCCCCCCAAGGCCTTGATCGAAATTTGCACAAACCCGGAATCCCGAAGATGCCGCTCTAATGCGAAGGGCGTATACCGGTACTCGTCATGGGGAACATCATGCAGTGGCCAGAGAAATGGCACCGTGAAGAACAAGAGACCACCAGGCTTTAACACTCGGAACGCTTCTTTCATGACTATTTCAGGTGCCGGGCAATGCTCAAAAAGTTCTGTGGCCAGGGCAATGTCCACAGAATTACTATCAAGAGGCAAAGTGACTCCATCCCATTCCAGATCCGGCTTTCTATATATGTTGATCTTGAGGTCGACGCCGATGTATTTATCCGCTCGACTTGGCTCCGTCAGCACGAGAGAGCGATACGGCATATGTCCACACCCGATATCGAGCACCGTTCCTCTGAAGTCCGGTAACTGTGTCCGTAGCGCTTCGACAATCGCCCGCCTCACGCCAAACGTGTCGAGGCGAGCAGGGGAGCACCGAGGTTCAAGAAAACTTTGGTATATGTCCATGCCTATGTCGCCTTTAGCCTCTAGTAGTCGTGGGGTAACAATCTGGTCCTAACCGCTGCAGAACACGCGCGAGCCGCTCCAAGCGAGGTGGGACTAGGAGCTCGGGCGGTTTGCAGAATAGATCCCGCATCTTCGTCATGATGCCGTGGGGGGTATGCACTGGTTGATGGACGTCCTTCCACCCGACGCGTTGGCCTAAAACAGCGTGAGCGTAATCCCCTTCATGCCACACGCCGACCTCCTTGTAGCAGAGAACATCCGTACCCGTTTCATGTGCCAGCTTTGACATCGTCTCAATGGTAATGTCCTCATCTACCGGCTGAATCCTATCGGGTTGGTGGATTTTGAGCCATGCCAAATGGCGGGGTGTTGGGAATGCCAGTACAATACGACCGTTTTCACTTTTCAGACCCTTGATTGCTTCGTGGAGTTCTCGTCGATTCTCCACGCAAATGTGTTCGTACACATCCATAAGCACGATCAAGTCAAAAGGCCCGCTCAGCCGGCCTTTGACGAGCGGCCCTTCACAGAAGGATAGCCTTGACCCGCCAAACAATGCCTCTGCCAGCTGCAAGGAGCGGTGGCTCACATCAAGGCCAACCACCTGACTTCTCGTCCACCGTCGGCTCATTCGCCATGAGATATCTCCTATACCGCATCCAACTTCCAGGATTCTGTTCGGTTCGTCCCCAGCCCACTTTTCGATGGTCGACCACGCGCACTCAACCCGAACATTGCCTTCCACAAATCCTCGCAACTTGCCTTGGACTTGGCTATCGTAGTAGTCCCGTATTTCGTTTGGCAGTGTATTCATAGTGGCCGCCCGTTTCCTTCAAGGGATTTCTCCTCTACCTGAAAAGTCTCGATTGTGCGCCCTCCCTTTGATCCAGAATGCTTGAGTATGCCCGGATCGTTCCAAGAGAGGCTTGAGGCCCCGATCCCGGACAAAATCATAAAATGCCTCCCGACAGCCTTCCCAATGCCCAAAATCATCAAGAATAATGACCCCACCATCAGGTATGCGATCATAGAATGTCTTCAGAATCAGCATGACATTGTCATACCAATCCGCATCGATGTGAAGCTGCGCTACTGTCTCCGGAAGCAGGAGCTGCAAGGTGTCTACGAACCATCCCTTGCGAATGATGTATCTATCATCGGGGAAGCATGCCACCCTCATCGCTTCCCGCACTCGTTCTTCGTCTCCCGCAAGCTCGCCGACGTAGCGAGAGGCAAACGCCCCGTCTATTTCTTGTGACGCAGACATGCCTTGGAATGAGTCATACAGCCAGATACGGCGATTTGAACTACGCAGAGCACAAGCCATCGCTGCGGCAGAGCCGCCGTTATACACTCCACACTCTACGAAATCACCCTGAACATCTCTTGCGATGACATCCAACCCTAAGCGATACAGTTTCTCTAATGTCCGAAGCCCGCTTACCGAATAAGTTTCAAGCTGGAGAAGTTCCAAAGGGATTGCCTGCATGTTTCCATCCATCACGTTGAACTAGCTTGAGATAACGAGATTTTCATATGAAGTTAGACTTCTCGACTTCCCAATCACAATCCTCCAAATAGGTACAGGCGCCTGGCTTCCACTCAAACTCACGAGGCTTCCCATACATCACTACCTTGAAAGGACAGATGCCTTCGATCGTCTGGAGCTTCTTCCCGCCGGCACGTTCAGAAAAGTGTACGGTAAGGGTGTAGTCTCCCATGTAGAGGTGAAGTCGTGGTATGCAACAGACCAGCCGAAATACACCAACCTCTCGGCACATTGGTCGATCTGAGTCAAAGGTCCAGAGATGCAGAAGCGGCTGTTGAAGAGTGTTATAAACCTGGAACGATAGTGCTGCGCCCTTGATTGAGACCGGAGTGGTGATTTCAAACATGATCTCCATAGACTCATCATTCACCTGGGTATTGCCAGGTTTTGACGTCCGAATTTCTACACGGGTAATACGAGGGACAGAAGGTGATGGGTCATCGGAATAAGTCGTGTCGGTCCTTACCCCCTCTTGGAGATAGTGTGAAAGCACGCTTGCGATGGGGCCATCACTCACACAGCGTCCTTCAGAAAACAATAGCCCACGATCCGTGAGAACAGAGATTGCCTGGAGGTTATGACTGACAAACAACACGGTCCTCCCCTCTCGTGCCACATGACGCATCTTCCCCAAGCTCTTTTTCTGAAAAGCAGCGTCGCCGACAGCCAGCACTTCGTCTACTAACAAGATATCTGGTTCGAGATGAGCCGCCACGGCAAATGCTAGCCGCGTATACATCCCACTTGAGTAATATTTCACCGGAGTATCGAGAAACCTATCAACTTCGGCAAAATCAACAATCTCGTCAAACTTCCGAGCAATCTCTGCCTTCTTCAGGCCCATAATGGCTCCATTCAAGTAGACGTTCTCGCGCCCCGTCAGATCCGGATGAAATCCAGTTCCAACCTCGAGTAAGGACCTGACACGTCCTCGAACCTCAACATACCCCTCCGACGGGTCAGTTATGCGAGAGAGGATTTTCAAGAGCGTACTCTTACCGGCACCGTTTCGCCCAATAATCCCGACAACTTCTCCACGTCTAATTTCGAAAGACACATCCTTGAGTGCCCACAGGTTGGAATCAGACTCCCCCACCGTCTCAGCAGATCCCGGGCTATTAACCCAGGACTGGATAAGGCGAACTGGTGCAGATAGCGCCTCAACCCATGACTGTCGAAGTGCGAGGTCCCTTCGATGTTTTCCTAGGTGATATAGCTTCGAAAGCCCTACTGCTCTGATCGCGACTTCACCCATAGGTTAAACCCTATCAGCAAACGTTCTTTCCATACGTCGAAACACATAGAGACCGGAGACAAGCATAGCTAACGTGACAGCAACCGATGAAGCCACCATTGGAGCAGAAACCGTTCCAGCGCCGAGCAGTGCCCAACCGAACCCTTCGATCACTCCTGCCATGGGATTCATCCAGTACAACCAGCGCCAAGACTCAGGCACTAAGCTGCTGGGGTATAGCACCGGCGTCGCAAAGAGCCAAATCTGTGTAATGAACGGGTGTGCATGTGCGATATCTCGAAATCGAACGCTCATCGCTGACAACCAAACCCCTGCGCCAAATGCGGTACACATACCCATGAGCAAGAAAACAGGGAGCAACCACATGCCACGCATCGGCACCACTTGATAGAACCCCAGCAGCAGCAGCAGCAGAAATGCGGTAATACCGAGCTCGAACAGCGGACCAACCATCGCTGACAATGGAAACACGAGTCTGGGGAAAAACACCTTAGTAATGAGGTGTTGATTTGCCACGAGACTGACCCCTGCCGATGCAGAACGCGCGCATCCGCGGCGAGTACGGCTGCATCGCAGGATCGGAGGGTTC
>JANOEZ010000061.1:0-2210 GCA_031413335.1 Nitrospirota bacterium | reverse complement strand
ATCAGGATCATAGACTGTCACGGCAAAACTTTTGGCTTCCTTCGGTGCCTGCTCCCACCGCAGCTCCGGCGACACATTGCGGCCACTGCAGCCAAAGCCACTATAGACATGCTCGGTGCCGATGATGCCTTGCTCCTTCATCGTAAGACTCGTCACCCTGAAATCGGCTGCACCGCTTGGAGCAGGACACATCAGAAGGACAATCAAGGCCCACACATATCGCATAGCGGCTCCCTCCTTCTCGTCTTAGCTCCCCGCGATCGTCATTTCGCCGATTTTGATCGTCGGGCTGGCGATGCGGCCGCGAAACTCCAAATCGCTCCCGATCATCTCGATATCGAGAAACATGCGCTTGAGATTGCCCGCAATGGTGATTTCCTCGACTGGATAGGCCAGTTCGCCGTTTTCGATCCAGAACCCCGCGGCTCCCCGCGAATAATCACCCGTCACCATGTTGATGCCGAACCCGATTAATTCCGTCACGTACAGGCCGCGTTTGACGGATCGGATGATCTCCGCCGGTGGGACCGTCCCGGGCACCAGATAAAAATTCGTCGGCCCGGCAGACGGGCTTTCGCCGACGCTGCGAGAGGCATTGCCCGTGGAAGCCAGCCCCAGTTTCCTTCCCGAGTAGGTATCCAACAGATAACTTTTAAGGACGCCGCACTCGACCATCGGCGTGGTCCGAGTCGGCAGGCCCTCCCCGTCGAACGGACGCGATCCGAACCCGCGAGGCATGCGGCCGTCGTCGCAGACCGTCACAGATTCCGGCGCAATCCTGTTTCCCAACTGCCCGATCAAAAATGACGCGCCTTTGTACAAGGCATACCCGGAGAGTGCGCCGCACAGATTCCCAAGCAGACTGCCGGCCATCTCCTGATCGAAAATCACCGGCGCTTTGCAGGTGGACACCTTGCGCGCGCCCAGCCGGCGAAGCGTCCTGCGGGCGGCTTCGCTCCCGACCGACTCCGGACTGTCCAGCCGCGCGTAGGCCCGCTGGATCGCGTACCAGGAATCCCGTTGCATTCCCCCGGTGGAAGGATCGGTCGCCACGGGTGACACCGACATGGAAAAACTCGAACTGCGATAGTCCCCCACAAACCCGTGGCTGTTGGCCAGCAGCACATGGCCGTCGGACGAATTGAAGTCCGCGCCCTCGGAGTTGCTGACGCGCGGATCGGCGCTCAATGCCGCCGCTTCAGCCCGCTTGGCCAGCGCAATGTGTTCGTCCGTGCCCAGTTCCGTCCCATCGTAGAGGTCCAAATCAGGACGGTCCGTGGCATAGACCCCATCCGCCGGCAATCCGGAGACGGGATCCTCGACCACCGCCTGCGCCAATGCGCAAGTATCGGTCACCAGTTGCTCAAGGGACGACTTCGAAAAATCAGACGTCGAGGTGCTGGCGGAGCGTTTCCCGAAAAACACACGGAGACCCAGCCGTTTCTCCCGCGCCTTCGTCAAGCGATCCACTGCGGAGAGCCGGACCTGCACGGACAGGTTCCGGCCGTCCACCACCATGACATCGGCCTCGGAAGCGCCGCGCTGCCTGGCTCGATCGAGCAGATCGTGCGCCAGCTGCGAGTAATCCTGCACGGCTGGCAATGCGCTGCTCATCCGTTGGTCCCCCCAACTGTGATTTCATCAATCCGAATCGTCGGCAACCCCACGCCGACCGGCACAGACTGCCCGTCTTTCCCGCAAGTTCCAATGCCTTCATCCAGTTTCAGATCATGCCCCACCATAGACACCTTGGTGAGCACGTCAGGACCACTGCCGATCAGCGTCGCGCCCTTCACCGGTTTCGTGATCCGCCCGTTTTCGATCAGATAGGCTTCGCTGGCCGAGAACACGAACTTGCCGTTGGTGATATCCACCTGCCCGCCGCCGAACGACACCGCGTAGAGACCGTGCTTGACCGAGCGCAGGATGTCCTGCGGATCTGATTCGCCGGCCAGCATGAAGGTGTTGGTCATGCGCGGCAGCGGAATGCTCTGAAAGCTCTCGCGCCGGCCGTTGCCCGTCAGCGGAATGCCCATCAGCCGCGCGTTGAGCGTGTCCGTGATGTAGCCGCGCAGGATGCCCTTGTCGATCAAGACCGTCCGGCTGGTCGGAGTCCCCTCATCATCCATATTGAGGGTTCCGCGACGGAACGGCAGCTTCCCGTCATCCACGATCGTACACGCGTCCGACGCCACCCGCTTGCCGAGCAG
>JANOEZ010000060.1:0-7630 GCA_031413335.1 Nitrospirota bacterium | reverse complement strand
CCGCTTCGTTCTCAGTCGCTCGTTCGCCTCGACGTAGCATACAACGTACGCCTCGGCGCCTTCGCTCCCTGCGGCCTTGCCGGAGGCCTTTTTGAGCAACCAGACAAACTTTCTATTTCTGCAACAGAGCCCGCACTTTTTCAAACGCACGCGCGCGATGGCTGATGCGGTTCTTTTCTTCCGGCGTGATCTGCGCCAGCGTCTTGCCAAGCTCCGGCACAAAAAACACCGGATCGTATCCGAATCCCTTTGTGCCGACCGGCGCTTCCGTAATCAGTCCATCCAAAACACCCTGCACCACTTCGACCTCCCCATTCGGATCGGCAAGGGCTGCCACCGTCACGAACCGGGCGCCACGCCGCTCGCGCGGGACATTGGCCATCTCACGCAGCAGCTTCTTGCAATTATCGTCATAGGTCGCGCCCTCGCCAGCGTAGCGCGCGGCATGCACCCCGGGACGCCCACCCAACGCCTCCACCATCAACCCCGTGTCATCGGCCGCGGCCGGCAGCTTCGTGTGTCGCGCAATTGCCACGGCCTTTTTGATTGCATTCGCTTCGCAGGTCTCGCCGTCCTCCATCACCTCAGGCGCATCGGGAAACTCCGCCAGGGTCCGGATGCGAATGCCTAAATCCTTCAGCAACGCCGCCAATTCCCTGCCCTTATCCGGATTGCGCGTCGCCAGCACGAGTTCCTTGATCAAGCGTTATTCGTTAACCATTATTCGTTATTCGTGGAGAAATGATTCCACCGAATCTTCCGCAAATGACGAATGACGGCTGACGCCTTCCCCCCTACTCCAATTCTCCGATCAATTCCTTCTGCAAGTCCACCAGGCCTTTGATCGCCTTCCAACCGAGGCTGAGGAATTCGTCGAGATCCTTTTTATCGAAGGCCTGCCGCTCCGCCGTGCCCTGCACTTCCACGAACCGTTCCCGTCCCGTCATCACCAGATTCATGTCCACTTCGGCCCTGGAGTCCTCTTCATAGGCCAGATCCACCAGCACCTCGCCGCCCACGCGGCCCACGCTGATGGCCGCCAGATAATCCGTCAGCGGCCGCTTCTTGATCAACTCCTTCTTCTTCAGCACGGCCAGCGCATCGGCCAGCGCGATAAACGAGCCGGTGATCGCCGCCGTCCTGGTTCCGCCATCGGCCTGGATCACGTCGCAGTCGATCCAGATCGTCCGCTCTCCCATCCCGGTCGTATCCGTCACGGCCCGCAAGGCCCGCCCGACCAGCCGTTGAATTTCCAGCGTACGCCCGCCCTGCTTGCCCTTCACCGCTTCGCGCGGCGTCCGCTCGTGCGTCGCGCGCGGGAGCATGGCGTATTCGGCCGTCACCCAGCCGACCTTCTTGTCCCTCAAAAACGGCGGAACTTTCTCCTCCACGGAGGCGGTGCAGATCACCTTGGTGCCGCCCATCTCCATCAGCACCGATCCCTCGGCATACTTAATGAAGTTCCGCGTGATCTTGACGGGCCGGACTTCGTCCTTGCGGCGCCCGTCCACCCGGTGCAGATGCATGCCATGTGTCATATTGAACACACCCCCGATAAGACTGCGTATGGACCGGATTATATAAGGAGGAGCCACGAAAGACAATGAAAGCGGAAGATCGAGAGGCCTAGCGCGCGGCGTGATCGATATGCCGGCGGCGGCGCGCCAGGAGGAACCGGAACAGCAGCAGCCCGACGATCAGCACGCCGACACCCAGCGCGAATACACCTTCGTGCGGAAAGACGTAGGGCATGGACAAAGCATCGAACAGGCCGTTCATGCGCATCACCTGCCGCCCGGCTCATATCCCAAGTTGGGACCAAGCCACTTCTCAATTTCATTGACGGCCAAGCCTTTGCGGCGGGCATAGTCCTCGACCTGATCGCGTCCGATCTTGCCGACCGCAAAGTATTTTGCCTTCGGATGAGCAAAGTAAAGCCCGCTGACCGAACTGGCCGGATACATGGCATAGCTTTCCGTCAGCCTGATGCCGGTCTGCTGTTCAGCCTGCAACAGATCGAAGAGAATCCGCTTCTCCGTATGGTCCGGACAGGCCGGATAGCCGGCCGCCGGGCGAATGCCGCGATATTTTTCCTTGATCAGATCCTCGGTGGAGAACTGCTCCTGCTTTCCAT
Source organism: Nitrospirota bacterium (assembly GCA_031413335.1). GTDB lineage: Bacteria > Nitrospirota > Nitrospiria > Nitrospirales > Nitrospiraceae > 2-02-FULL-62-14. The sequence continues at coordinate 5,496 of JANOEZ010000060.1, read as the reverse complement.
ACCCCCACTCGTCGCGGACCTGCTTGTGCAGGCATTCGGCAAAGGCTTCCGCCAGACGATCGGCCAGCGCCTTCGTCATGATTGAATTGTAATCGTCGTGGTCCTTCTCGAATTTGGCACAGAGCGCTTCGATCCCGATGCCGGTCGTCACGGCGAAACCTCCAAGATAATCGGCAAGCCCCGATGACTTCGGCGCGATGAAATCCACCAGCGCCTGATTGGCCTGGCCGGCCGGCTTCTCCGATTGCTGACGAAGCGTGTGACACGTCGCCACGACTTTCTTACGTGACTCGTCGGCATAAACCTCGATATCGTCCCCGACGCTGTTGGCTGGAAAGAATCCGTAGACGCCTTTGGCCGTCAGGAGTTTCTTCGAGACTATTTCATTCAAGAGTTTCTGCGCGTCGCGGAACAACTCGGCCGCCTTTTCGCCGATCTTCGGATCGTCAAGAATCTGCGGGTAGTGTCCGCGTAATTCCCATGTATGGAAGAACGGCGACCAGTCAATGAACGGCACGAGCCGGTCGAGCGGGAACGCATCGAGCGTACGAATGCCCGTGAACGTCGGCTTCGGCACGTCCGCCGCCTGCCATTCAATCGCCGTGCGCCGCTCTCGCGCCTGCGCAAGAGACAATAACAACGTTTTCGTCTGCCGGGTCGCATGCGCCTGCCTGATATCATCCTGCTCGCGGCGGTTCTTCTCGACGAACGAGTCCTTCTTCGATGGACTGATCAACTGGCCGATGACCCCGACGGCACGCGAGGCATCCAGCACATGAACCACCTCATGGTCGTAGGACGGTGCGATCTTCACCGCCGTATGGGCCTTGCTGGTCGTGGCGCCGCCGATGAGCAGCGGCACGCTCCACCCTTCACGTCTCATTTCTTTCGCGACATGCACCATCTCGTCGAGCGAGGGCGTGATGAGCCCGCTCAGGCCGATCAGCGTCGCGCCGTTTTCTTTGGCCGCCTTGAGAATCTGCTCGCACGGCACCATCACGCCGAGGTCGATCACCTCGTAGTTGTTGCAGCCGAGCACGACGCCGACGATGTTTTTCCCGATGTCGTGCACGTCGCCCTTGACGGTCGCGAGCACAATGATGCCCTGGGGCTTGCTGCCCCCCGAGGTCTTCTTCTCCTCCTCCATGAACGGCAGGAGATGCGCCACCGCTTTCTTCATCACGCGGGCGCTCTTCACCACTTGCGGCAGGAACATCTTGCCGGCTCCAAATAGATCGCCGACGACATTCATCCCCGCCATCAGCGGACCTTCGATCACGTGCAAAGGCTTCGGGTACTTCTTGCGCGCCTCTTCCGTGTCGGCCTCGATATGGTCCGTGATCCCCTGCACCAGCGCGTGCGCCAGCCGTTCCTCGACCGTGCCCTTGCGCCAGGCATCGTCCTTGACGATGGCCTTGCCATGCTGCTTGACCGTCTCGGCAAAGGTCACCAGCCGCTCCGTGGCATCCGGCCGCCGGTTCAACAGCACGTCTTCCACCAGTTCAAGAAGATCTTTAGGAATCTCCTCGTACACCGCGAGTTGGCCGGCATTCACGATGCCCATATCCAGCCCGGCCTTGATCGCGTGGTACAAAAACGCCGCGTGCATCGCCTCCCGCACCACGTTGTTGCCGCGGAACGAGAAAGAGATATTGCTGACTCCGCCGCTGACTTTACAGTGCGGCAGGTTGGCCTTGATCCACCGCGTCGCCTCGAGGAAGTTCACAGCGTAGTTGTTGTGCTCTTCAATCCCCGTCGCCACCGTCAGGATGTTGGGATCGAAGATGATGTCCTCCGGCGGGAACCCCACCTGCTCCGTCAGAATCTTGTACGTGCGCGCGCAGATCTCCGTCTTGCGCTCGACCGTGTCCGCCTGCCCACGCTCGTCGAAGGCCATCACGACCACGGCCGCGCCATACCGATGGACGAGCGTGGCCTGCTCGATGAATTTGGCTTCCCCTTCCTTCAGGCTGATGCTGTTGACGATCCCCTTCCCCTGAATATTCTTCAGGCCCGTCTCCAGCACCTCCCACTTTGAGCTGTCCACCATGATCGGCACGCGGGCGATGTCCGGCTCCGACGACACCAGGCGGACGAACTTCTCCATGGCCGCTTTGGAATCCAGCATGCCCTCATCCATATTGATGTCGATGATCTGCGCGCCGCCCAATACTTGTTGACGCGCGACGGACAGGGCCTGGTCGTAGTCATCACCCAGGATCAGCTTTGAAAAGGCGGGCGAGCCGGTCACGTTGGTCCGCTCCCCGATATTCACAAAATTGGAATCGGGTCTGATCGTCACGGCTTCGAGCCCGCTCAAGCGCGTGAGAGGCTCGATCGTCGGAACCGTCCGCGGAGAAATTCCGCGGACCGACTCGGCGATCAGCTTGATGTGCGCGGGCGTCGTCCCGCAGCAGCCGCCGACGATATTGAGCCAGCCGCGTTGCGCCCACTCCCGCAACTGCGGCGCGAGACTGTCCGGCGTTTCCGGAAATCCCGTCGGCAAAAGCGGATTGGGCAGCCCGGCATTGGGATGGCTGCTCACGTAGACCGGCGCAAGCTGCGACAGCTCCTCGATGAGCGGCCTCATTTCACGCGGCCCCAGGGCGCAGTTGATCCCGACGCTCAGGAGCGGCACGTGTGAAATCGAATTCCAGAAGGCCTCGACGGTCTGTCCCGTCACGCCCCGATTGCTGCCGGCCTGGATGAACGTGACCGAGGCCATCACCGGAACGCACCGCTTGGTTTCGTCAAAGACTTGCTGGATGGCGAAGAACGCCGCCTTGGCGTTCAACGTGTCAAAGATGGTTTCGACCAGCAGCGCATCGGCGCCCCCATCGAGCAGTCCGCGCGCCTGATCGCGATAGGCCACGACCAGCTCGTCGTAGGACGCTCCGCGCGAGGCGGGACTGTTGATGTCCGTCGAGATCGAAGATGTCTTCGTCGTCGGACCGATCGCACCGGCCACGAAACACTGCCGGTCTCGCTGTTTGGCGCAGACCTGCTCCACCGCCCGCCTGGCACATTCGGCGCCGGCCTTCGACAACTCGTAGCCTAGCGAGTCCATGTGATAATCGGCCAGCGAAATCGCCTGCGAGTTGAACGTGTTCGTCTCGACGATGTCCGCACCCGCTTCCAGGTACTGGCGATGGATATCCACGATGATGTCCGGCTGCGTCAGGTTCAACAGATCGTTATGGCCCTTGACGTCCCGCTTCCAGTCCTTGAACCGCACGCCACGGAATGCAGCCTCGTCCAGCTTGCGCTGCTGGATCATCGTCCCCATCGCTCCGTCCAGAATGACGATGCGTTGACGGAGCAACGCCTCAAGCTGCCCGGCGCTCGATTTGTTATCTGCCTTCTTCATCGCAAAACCGTCTAACCCTCTGATCCGTTTAGGTTTCTCTGGAAACCGGTTCGGTCATCATACGGGATGACCGAAAGCTGCGCAAGTTGCGGTCATTGACAAGATTTTGAGCGATCTCTTAGGATGGGCTTGCCCATTGAGGTGCCTTTGATCGGTTATCGTCTTCAATTTCATCTGTCGCTTGCCGCCTTCGCGTTCCTGTCCGCATTCACGGCGGATGCGTTCGCAGCATCGTATTTTGAAGATGGCTACCTGGGCCTGACCCAGGGGGAACTGCGGGAGAAGCTCGGCCCGCCGCAGTCGGTCCGCGACAAGAAGTCCGCGTTGCGATTTTTCCGCTACTACTCGTTTGCCGATTGGGAAAAGTCCTACAAGAAACTGCTCGGCCCCCAGGTGGGAGAGGACGTCTACACGTACACGCGCGACGGGGTGGAGGTGCGCTATTCGTTCGCCTACGTGACCGACCCCGAGGACATGTCCGAGTCGCCGACCATGTCGGTCAAGCTCGTGGATATCGAATTCACCCCGCCGGTGCCGATCGTGAAAATCCCGGCGCTCGTGCCGGAACTGAAGCCGCCCGCAGAGCCGAACGCGCCGGCCTTCCGCTCCAACATCATGGTGCTGCTCTTTAAAGGTGCGCCGTCACCGGGGGCACGGACCATCGTGCGGGAGCCGGGCCGCGAGCGGCTCGACTGGTCGTTGACCTTCCAGATGTTCGCGCTGCAGGGCCTGCCGGAATTCCTGACTTCGCAGGCGCCGATCGACCGCGTGGAAATCGGCGTCCACAGCCTGCAGATGGTCACAGAGCGGCAACGGCTGACGCACGAACCGATTCTGAATCCCTTTTCGAAAGAATTTGCGATGCGGGTGCCGCCGCCGAAGCCTGCGAAGAAAATCCCCCTGCCCGTATACGCCGACTAGCAGGATGCCGGGAAAGACCGACTAGCGGCGGCCGGCCGCAGGAGGCGACTGCTGTTCGATCGGCTCTAGGATGGAATCGAGCGCCCGCTTCTGCTGTTGTTGCGCCGCTTCCTGCGCCTTGACGCTCTCCTGCGCCTTCTGAAAGACATTCCCGGGCGATCCGCGCTGGCCGGAACCAGTCGCAGCTGAATCGCCGATCTGGGAGAGATACGAAAGATACAGCGCCGAGATCGCTCCCACGACCACCAACGGCAGCACAAACTTGAGAAACAGCTTTGCGAACACGTTCGCGAAGAGATTGTCGCTGAACAACATCGCGACGAGCGTCAGCGCACCGACAAGCACTCCGCCAATCACCCCCATGGATTGACCCGGCGTCAGTCCCGGAATCGTCAGACTCTTTGGAAATTGATCCACCAGCCAGGACACAAACGACTCCAGGCTTGCCTGGGGCGAGAACACGGCCTCCGACTTGGTTTCCTGGGCCGACGTACGGGGGCTGTCCTGCACCTCCCGCACTTTGACGAGCGCCCGATACTTGGGCGGCACGTTCGCCAGCGAATCCGTCGCGACAAAATTCCCCTTCTCGTCCGTATAGGTATAGATCGTGGACGCCCCGGCATCGCACACACCGCCCGCACCGACGATCCCCACAAGCAACCAGAGCCGGAACCAGTTCCTGCCCGCCCGCTCGTTCATCCGCCCACCTCCTCCGCATAGTGGAGATCGCGCTGATCCGCCACCGCCAGATACGGTTCACCCCATTGATTCCGGCTCTCGAGATTCCAGTCTTCGTCGAGCGAGACCGGCTTCAGCCGGATGCCCCAGAGCCCCCCGAACACCAGATAGGTCAGCCCGGCCCCGGAATCCTCGACCAGCTGCACAGAGGCGGCGCAACGAGGCCTGTCCGGATCGTCCGTCCATCCTGTGACCCAGCACCATTCGCCTTCCGGCCGGCGCTCGAATGTTTTGATTTGCTCCACGCGCCGCGCCGGGCCCGATTCCTTGAAGCGGGCATACAGGCTGCTCTCGCAGTTGGGATTGCTTTCGACCTCGACCACCATCTACACTGACTCCAGGAAATTAATTATGGCTATGGCTTCGACCGAACAGACCCCGACAGGAATCACGCCTTCGGACACGCCGTTTCTGTGCCAGCGGCCCGTGCGTCTGGCAATCTACGCGTTCTTTGCCCTGTTTCTGCTCGG
>JANOEZ010000059.1:0-6103 GCA_031413335.1 Nitrospirota bacterium | reverse complement strand
TGCGCCTGCGGATAGCCGGCTACTCCGGTACGGCTTCCGGGGCGTCCGAAGTAGGCCTCGTTGTCTGGTTCGTCGGGCAACTCGAAGTTGCTGCCGTCCATGGCCACCAGGCGCAGCCCGCGGTAGAAGGCCTCGGGATGGAGGTGCTCGTCACCCATGCGGACGCTGCGGACGCGCATTGTGGAAGCGGAGCGGGAGAGGCAGGACGCGGACATCGCCCAGCAGCGGAAGTCGCAGATCGGCACCGGCGACCGGAGCGAAAAGATCCGGACCTATAATTTTCCGCAGAATCGCGTGACGGATCATCGGATCGGGCTGACGCTGCACAGACTGGAGCAGGTACTGGATGGCGATATGGACGAGTTGATCGAAGGATTGAAAGCCGCGCAGACGAAGCAGATGGTCTCGGAGGTCTCATGAGCATGGCCGAGGCGTCCCTGCAGGCGATGTCCATCGGCGAGCTGGCGCGGCAGGGCACCGTGCGGCTCCGGCGCGCCGGGATCGAGCAGGCCGGGCTGGAGACGGGCTGGCTGCTGGAGCATGCGCTGCGCATGACGTCGCTCGATCTGCGTCTGAACGACTCGCAGCGGGTGGAGGGCGAGGGGTTGCGCCGCGCGGAGGCGCTACTGGCGCGCCGCGCCAAACGGGAACCGCTGCAATATCTGCTGGGCACGCAGGAGTTTTGCGGGCTTGAGTTTGAGGTGGATTCCAGCGTGCTCATCCCACGGCCCGACACGGAGGGGCTTGTGGAAGCCGCTGTCCGTTGCGCCGGGATGCAACCGACGGCAGGACGCAGGCCGATCGTGGCGGATATTGGCACCGGGTCCGGCTGTATTGCCGTGTCACTGGCGCGCCGGCTGCCGCTGGCGGTGCTCTATGCGACGGATCGTTCGGCGGAGGCCCTGCGCGTGGCCAGGCGGAACGCGGAGCGCCATGGCGTGGCCGGGCAGGTAACCTTTCTGGAAGGCGATCTCCTGAAGCCGCTCGATGCGCGCGGCCTGTCGGGTCAGTTGGCGGCCATTGTCTCCAATCCGCCCTATATTGCTGAGCGTGAATGGGAGGCGTTGCAGCCGGAAGTACGTTTGTTCGAGCCGCGCATGGCGCTGGCCGGTGGCGAGGATGGCCTGGCGGTCTATCGCCGTCTCGTGCAGGAAGCGGGCAATTTCTTGAGCGCAGCCGGCTGGCTGATCATGGAAGTCGGGCAGGGGCAGGCCAAACCGGTGTGCGCGCTCATTGAGGCGACGGGGCGCTACGGAGCGGTGGACGTTCGGCCGGACCAAGCCGGCATTGACCGGGTCGTCTGCGCGCAGCGGGTCTAGAGCGACATGGATAAAATCATTATTTCAGGCGGACGGCGGCTGCAGGGCGACATCAAGGTCAGCGGGGCGAAGAACGCCGCGCTGCCCATTCTGGCGTCGGTCATCCTGGGCGGCGGCGAGTGCACCGTGACGAACGTGCCCCGCGTGGTCGATGTGGTGACGATGGGCAAATTGCTGGGCATCCTGGGCGCGACGGTGAAGGCCGAGGGGAACCGCGTGACGATGAGCATGGACAGTCTGCACGCATCCGAGGCGCCCTACGATCTGGTGCGGACCATGCGCGCGTCGGTGGTCGTGCTGGGCCCGCTGCTTGCCCGGTGGGGCGAGGCCACGGTGTCGCTGCCCGGAGGCTGCGCGATCGGTTCCCGGCCGGTGAATCTCCACCTGGCGGGGTTTGAAAAGATGGGCGCCACCGTCACGGTCGAGCACGGGTACATCAAGGCGAAGGCGCCGCGGCTGAAGGGCGCGCGGATCTATCTGGATTTCCCGACGGTCACGGGGACGGAGAATCTGATGATGGCGGCCTGCCTGGCCGACGGCACGACGGTGATCGAGAACGCGGCGAAGGAACCTGAGATTGTCGACCTCGCGGCTTTTCTCGTGAAACGGGGTGCGCGCATCGCCGGCGCCGGCACCGATCTGATCACGGTCGAGGGCGTGAAAGAGTTGCGCGGGGCCGATCATGAAGTCATCCCCGACCGGATCGAAGCCGGCACCTATCTGGCCGCCGCGGCGATCACGGGCGGCGACGTCTGCGTGAAGGACTGCCGGCCCCAGCACCTGGAAGCGGTGACGGCCAAGCTGCGCGAAATGGGCGCCGAGATCGTGGAGAGCAAGGAGTCGATCCGGCTCAAGGCATCGACGCGGCTCAAGAGCGTGGACGTGAGGACCTATCCCTATCCGGGCTTTGCGACCGACATGCAGGCGCAGATGATGGCGCTCCTGTGCGTGACCCAGGGCACCAGCGTGATCACGGAAACGGTGTTCGAAAGCCGCTTTATCCACGTGCCGGAGCTGCAGCGCATGGGCGCGGAGATCAAGGTGGACGGCAGCCACGCCGTGGTGACCGGCACCGCGAAGCTCAGCGCCGCACCCGTGATGGCGTCGGACCTGCGGGCCAGCGCCGGGTTGATTGTGGCCGGCCTGGCGGCCGAGGGTGACACAGAAATCGCGCGGGTCTATCATCTGGACCGCGGCTACGAACGGATCGAAGAAAAACTCAACGGGCTGGGCGCGGCGATCCGGCGGGTGCCGGGCGCCGGTCAATCCGGCCAACCTGTAAAGGGGCGGGCATGATTACGGTCGCGTTGTCGAAAGGCAAATTGCTGGAGCCGGCCATCGAGCTGTTCCGGAAGTCCGGCTATGCCGGCAAGAGCGTGTCGGCCGAGAGCCGGCGATTGATCATCGAGTGTCCCGATCAGGACCTGACGTTCATGATCATTCGCCCGAGCGACGTGCCGACCTATGTCGAATACGGTGCGGCAGACGTGGGCGTCGTCGGCAAGGACATGCTGCTGGAGCAGAATCTCGACGTCTACGAGCCGATGGATCTCAAGTTCGGCCGGTGCCGTCTCTCCGTGGCCGCCCTGAAGGGGCACGAGGTGCGCGAGCGCCTGTCCGCGAAATTGCGCGTGGCGACCAAATACCCGAACATCACGGAGCGGTATTACAATCAGAAGGGGATCCCGGTCGAGATCATCAAGCTCTACGGGTCCATTGAACTGGCGCCGGTGGTGGATCTGGCCGACCGCATCGTGGACCTCGTCTCCACCGGGCGTACGCTGAAAGCGCACGATCTGGAGGAAGTCGACGTGATCGCCGAGTCCTCGGCGCGGCTGATCGTCAACCGGGCCAGCCTCAAGATGAAGCACGGGGAAATTTCAGAACTGATGGCGCGCCTGCGTCGACGCCTTGCGGCGCGATTGAGCGGGCGTCGCGCCGGCCGCCGCACGACCACGCGGCGGGTGCAGCGGACGAAAAAGCGGAGCACGAGATGATCAAGATTCTGTCGAGTACGGACAAGGCCTTCAAGGCAGCGCTGAAGAAGATCGCCGGCCGGGGGAGCCAGTCGAGCGGAAAGGTGGAAGCGACCGTCCGGACCATCCTGAAGGCGGTGGAACGGGGCGGGGATGCGGCGATTTCACGCTACACGAAAAAGTTCGACCGGGTGTCGCTGAAGCCGCCGCAGTTCCGGGTGAGCCCGCAGCAGATCAAGGACGCCTACTATCATATCCGCAAGGAAGAGGGCGACGCCCTGCGTTTTGCGGCGCAGCGGGTCATGGCGTTCCACGAGCGGCAACGCGCCCAAACGTGGATGTACCAGGACAACGGCGCGACGCTGGGCCAGATGGTCGTGCCGATGGACGCGGTGGGGCTCTACGTGCCGGGTGGCAAGGCGGCGTATCCCTCCTCCGTGCTCATGTGCGCGATCCCGGCCAAGGTGGCGGGGGTCAAGCGGGTCGTGATGTGCACGCCCGCGCCCAAGGGCGTAATCAGCCCCTATCTCCTCGTGGCGGCCGATATTGCCGGCGTGGACGAGGTCTATCGGATCGGCGGCGTGCAGGCGGTGGGCGCCATGGCCTATGGCACCAAGACGATCACGCGGGTGGATGCGATCGTCGGCCCAGGCAATATTTTCGTGGCGACGGCCAAGCGGCTGTTGTATGGCACCGTGGCGCTGGACATGGTGGCCGGCCCCAGCGAATTGCTCGTGGTGGCCGACGAGCAGGCCAATCCCGTCCATGTGGCGGCCGATCTGCTCTGCGAAGCCGAGCATGACGAAGAGGCGCAGGTCTGGCTTGTGACGGTCTCCGAGCGGCTTGCGCGTGAGGTGGTCCGGCAGCTCCACGAGCAGGTCAAGCGACTGAAGCGCGGGCCGATCGTGTCCAAATCGCTGGCGCGCCATGCGGCGGTGCTGGTCGTGGCGAACATGGATGAAGCGATTGCCGTCGCCAACGAGATTGCGCCGGAACATCTCACGCTGTCGGTGGAGCGCCCGTTCGATTATCTTGAAAAAATCCGGCATGCGGGCGCGATTTTCCTCGGGCGGTACACGCCGCCGGCCGTGGCCGATTATGTGGCCGGGCCCAACCACGTGCTGCCGACGGGCGGGACGGCGCGGTTTTTTTCGCCCTTGTCCGTGGAGGATTACGTGAAGCGGAGCAATCTCATTTCCTACAGCAAGGAAGAGTTGACGCGGGTCAAGGACCATCTGATTCGCATCGCCAACATGGAAGGGCTCGACGCGCACGCCAAGTCGTTGGAGAGCAGGTTCTCATGAAAACAACACGTCGAACACAGGCGCGCCGCGCCTGCATCGCCGACTCCGCGAGGCGTGCGGTCATCAAGCGGGCGACGAAAGAAACGGACATCCGGGTCGAATGGGCGCTGGACGGCACCGGCCGGACCCGGATCAAGACGCCCATCCCGTTCCTGGACCACATGCTGGACCTGCTGGGCCGGCATGGGTTCTTCGACCTGACCGTCCAGGCCAAGGGCGATACGCACATCGACGACCACCACACGGTCGAGGATATCGGCCTCGTGTTGGGCGACGCGCTCAAACAGGCGCTGGGCGACAAGAAGGGCATCCGGCGGTTCGGCTTCGCCTCGGTGCCGCTGGACGAAACGCTGGCGCAGGTCACGGTGGACCTCAGCGGACGGCCGTATCTCGTCTACAACGCCAAGCTGCCGAACCGGCGCATCAAGGAGTTCGACCTCTATCTGTTTCAGGACTTTTTCGAAGCCGTCGTGGCGCGCGGGGCGTTCAACCTGCACATCAACGTGCTGTATGGACGGAATCCGCACCACATCATCGAGGCGACGTTCAAGGCCTTCGCGAAGGCGCTGGATCAGGCGACCTCGCTCGATGGGCGGGTCAAGGGCGTGCTCTCGACGAAGGGATCACTCTAGGGCCGAGGACTGAGTGCTGAGGTGTATGACCCTCCTTCTTCTCTCTCAGTTCTCAGTCCTCGATACTCAGTCCTAACCGGAGCGAAGCGAAGGTGATTGCGATCATCGACTACGGCATGGGGAATCTGCGGAGCGTGCAGAAGGCCTTCGAAACGGTCGGGCACCAGGCCGCTGTCACGCGCGATCCCCGCGCGATCGCCGATGCCAGCCACGTCGTCCTGCCGGGCGTCGGCGCCTTTGCCGATTGCATGGCCAACCTGGAACAGTACGGTCTGATCGAGCCGATCCGGAAGACCATCGCCTCCGGCAAACCGTTCCTCGGCATTTGCCTGGGCCTGCAACTGCTGTTTACGGAGAGCGAGGAGTTCGGCATCCACCAGGGGCTGGGCGTGCTGGCCGGACGCGTGAAGAAGTTTCCTCTCGGCAACGGCCATGCGCCACAGGCACATGGCCGCTTGAAGGTGCCGCACATGGGATGGAACGGTGTGACCGTCGAACGGGCGGCGCCGCCGTTGAAGGGGATCGCGTCGGGCGAGCACGTGTATTTCGTCCACTCCTATTATGTGGAACCTCAAGACAAGTCGGTGGTGGCGACCATGACGGACTATGGCCTGCCGTTCGTCTCGAGCGTATGGCGGGATAATATCTTCGCCTGCCAGTTTCACCCGGAAAAGAGCCAGGCCGCCGGCCTGCGCATTGTCAAAAATTTTGGAGAATGGTCCTAGCAGCCGTGGGGCATTAGGCGTAAGGAGTAAGAAACAGATGAGGCACAATCTTAAGAACGCTTCACGCTGCACGGTTCACGTGATCGCGGCCCCCACGATGCTGAAGCGCCGGCCCAGGCGCGACCACATCTCCTCGCCGACGTGGGG
>JANOEZ010000058.1:0-1110 GCA_031413335.1 Nitrospirota bacterium | reverse complement strand
CTCGGCGAGGCCGACGACATCTGGCTGGCGAAGCCGTTGCCAGCCGGAGATCCGGCGAGGCCCTGGGTACGCGTGGAGCCGTCGGCCGACCGTGCCGCGCTCAGGTCCGGCCTGGGTCTGGTCTATCTGGAAAGTCCGCTGGAGGTTCCTTGACAAGGCGGGGAGCACTCTCTACGATCACGCGCTGTTGAAGAACTGCACCTGCATTCATCTACGGAAGGAAGGCCATGTATCCCAAGGACCTGAAGTATCACAACGAACATGAGTGGGTTCGCGTCGAGGGCCAGCAGGCCACGCTCGGGATCAGTCATTTCGCGCAGGACGCGCTGGGCGACATCGTGTTTCTCGATCTGCCGAAGGTCGGCGCGGCGGTGACGGCGAATCAGCAAGTCGGTGAGGTGGAATCCACGAAGACGACCTCCTCCATCTATTCGCCGGTGAGCGGCAAGATCGTGAAGATCAATACGGATCTCAAGGACCATCCTGAAGTCGTGAACTCCGATCCCTATGGCAAGGGCTGGATTGCCGTCATCGAGTTGAGCGATCCCAAACAGGTGGACGAGTTGATGACCGCCGCGCAGTACGAAGCCTTTCTCTCTTCACAGAAAAAATGACCGCACCGAAGCACATCGCCATCCTGGGGGCCGGGCCAGGCGGGTATGTCGCCGCCATCCGGGCCGCCCAACTGGGTGCGCGGGTGACGGTGATCGAAAACCAGGCGCTCGGCGGGGTCTGTCTGAATTGGGGCTGCATTCCCAGTAAGGCGCTGCTCGCCGTGGTCGAGTTGGGCGACAAAGTTAAAAAGGCGGCTGACTATGGCCTGACGATTGACGGGTCGGTCGGCTATGATCCGGCCCGCATGGTGGCCCGCAAGAACACGGTGGTGGAGGGGTTGGTCAAAGGCATTGCGACCCTGTTCAAGTCCTGGAACATCGAGCATGTCGAAGGCACCGGCGAGTTGCTGGATGCGAAGTCGCTCCGCGTCGCGAAGCGTGACGGGACGGAGGTGACGGTGCAGGCGGATGCCATTGTGATTGCCACCGGTTCTTCCTGGCCCAACCTTCCGCTGATTCCGGTGGACGGCAAGCAGATCATCACCAGCAAAGAAGC
>JANOEZ010000057.1:0-2502 GCA_031413335.1 Nitrospirota bacterium | reverse complement strand
GGCTGCCAGCTCGTTTCTTCGTCAGTTGTCCGAGAGGCGTTGGAGCGAAGGGGCGTGTCACCCCGCCGAGGGCGAGTCGGGTTACTCTGCGACTGGCGTTCCGCCTTCCCACAACTTGACGGTCCGATCCCACGACGCGCTGGCCAACTGCAGGCCGTTCGGCGAAAACTTGATGTTCCGAACTCCGCCTGTATGCTCCTTGAGCGTCCGGAAGGACCGGCCGGTGGCGAGATCCCACAGCTTGATTGTCTGATCGTCGCCGGCGCTCGCCAGCACGGTTCCATCCGGCGACACGGCGAGCGTGCGCACCCACCCGGAATGGGCGTTTAGGGTCCGGGTCTCGGTCATCTGCGGGATGTCGAAGAATTTGATGGTGGTGTCGCGGCTGCCGCTGATCAGGGTTTTCCCGTCCGGGGTAAAGGCCAGGGCGCCGATCCAATAGTCCATCGGCTTTTGGAATCCGCCGTCGTCTTCGACGAAGAACCCCCGCTCTTCCGAGCCTTCATCGGGGGTGTCCAGCCAATGCCCGTTGTGGACGATCTTTTCCTCTCCGCTCGGCAGCACCTCCCAGAGCTTGATCTTTCCGATGTCGCTCCCGCTGGCCAGGTGGAGGCCGTCCGGCGAAAAGGCCACGCAGACGGACCAATGATGATCGTAGTCGTCCTTGCCCAGCAAGCTCATGAGTTCCGTGCCGGTCGTGACCTCCCAGATTTTGATGTCCTTGTTGTGGGAGCCGCGCGCCAGCATGAGGCCGTCGGGGGACAGGGACAGGCTGCAGACGTTGTGGTCGTAGCGTGTGAACAGCAGCTTCATCGGCTCGCCGGTTTTGGGGTTCCACAGCCGGATCGTGCGGTCTTCGCTGCCGGTCGCGAGCGTCTGCCCGTCCGGCGTGAAGAGGACGGCGCGGATGTCGTGGGTATGCCCTCGCAGCGACCGCAGCAGGCGCCGGCTTTCGATGTCCCAGACGCGGACCAGCCGGTCCACGCCGCCGCCGCTCACCAGGGTCTGTCCATCCGGGGAAAAGGCCACGGACCAGACGCCGTGCGAGTGGCCCAGAAACGTCTTGATCGCCCGCGCATCGGCTTTCCAATAGTCGAGAAGATTGACGGACGGCTGGGGCGGGACGGCCGGGGTGGCGGTCATGCCCGAGGGAGCGCCGGGAAAGGGTGAATGGTCAGCCATGTCTGGGTGTTGCGATCCGGGTGATGACGTTTAGTGAGCGGTGATCAATGATTTGCAAATGACGGCAGCCCAAGACTATACTTTTTCCAAGGCGATCTTAAAAGAAGCCCTAAAAACAAGTCAAGCGCGTTCATGACACCGCGTTCTCGCCAGACACCCTCGACATGGCGGTCCCGTCGGTAGTGAGACGCAGAACGGGGAGCCACCCAGATCATGGAAATCAGATTTCAGCCGGCGCTGCTCCAGGAAGTCATCGATGCGTTCGTCGAGAAGACCGAGCGCGAAGGCGATCCGACCTATTACAAGGAGTTTCACGAGCTGGCCGATCCCATTTATGAAAAGTATTCGCTGGACGATCGGGAACCGGAATTCAAGAAACTCTACCAGTATCTCTTCGGCATCTGGGGCTTTTCCGACATCATCCGCGATGCGTTCAACGAATTCCCGATCATGAAGGAGAAAGTCGGGATCGTGCTGGTCAAAGGCGTGCTGAAAGAAGACCAGGAAGGGGTGGACGTGCTGCGGAAGTGGGGCTCCATCGAGCAGGATCTCGCGAAGCAGTTCGAAGAGAAGGGCCAGAAGGGGGTCGGCATCAAGCTGCTCCCGAGGCGGTTTTATGACCCGGCCCTGACCCGCTATTGCCGCCACGAACTCACGCATGTCGCGGATCTGCTCGAGCCGGCCTTCGGGTACGACCCGGATACGAGGGTGGGGCAGAATCCCGGCGAGGAGACGCTGGTGCTCCAGCGATACCGGGTGCTCTGGTGCCTGCACATCGACAGCCGGCTGCAGCGGACCGGGAAAGAGTCGATGCTGGGCAAGGACGACCGGTTCAAGGAGTTCCGTTCGTGGTATCGGAAGATCCCGCCGGTGCAACTCAAGTCCGTCTTCGAAGGCCTCTGGCAGACGGAGGCCTTCACGCATGCCGAGCTCATCGAGATGGCGGCCGACACCCTGCGCGTCATGGACCGTGCGGTGGATGTCGAGGGCGGGGAGGTCCCCGAGACGCAGAACAAGGTCATGCTGATGCCGGGGTTTCCGTGCCCGCTCTGCCGGTTTCCGACCTATAATTGGGTGGAAGACATGGGCGGCAACGTGGAGAAGCACGTGCTGGACTTCATCCGTGAGAACCATCCGGGGTGGGACGTGGAATACGGCGCCTGCACTCTAATTTGAATTTTACATTATTGGTCTTAGATGCTTCCGGTAAATTAAATTCAGCCGAAGCCCACTGATCAGGATAATTCGGATAAAAATCGGAAGACCCTCCGTAACTGCTAATGAGATCCTGACCGGTAACTTTATTCATATATATCCAGG
>JANOEZ010000056.1:0-5203 GCA_031413335.1 Nitrospirota bacterium | reverse complement strand
CGTTCTTGGTTTGAGTGGCGTGCTGGAGCTTGTAAATCGTTTCCGGATTCCAGTTGTGGTGCTCGCCCTGCACGCGATAATGGACTTCGCCGCCGAAATCGAGCTGGCGGATCGCCGCCGGCTGGTAGGCCTGGGCGTGGCGGCGCAATGATTCCTCGCCGATCTCGCGGATGCCGATCCCCTCGATGCGGGACGACGTACCGGTCATGTAGCGCTCGACCAGTTGCGTGCTCAGCCCGATCGCCTCGAAAATCTGCGCGCCGCAGTAGGATTGCACCGTGGAGATGCCCATCTTGGAGAAGATCTTGAGCAGGCCCTTGTTGATCGCCTTGATGAACTTGCCCTCGGCCGTCGCCGCATCGATGCCCTCCGGCAGATACCCGTCCCGCTCCATGTCCACCAGCGATTCGAACACGAGATACGGATTGATCGTGCCGGCGCCGTAGCCGATCAGGCAGGCGAAGTGGTGGACGTCGCGCGGCTCGCCGGTTTCCAAAATGAGGCCGGCCTCCGTTCGCGTGCACTCGCGCACGAGATGGTGGTGCACCGCGGAGATGCCGAGCAGGCTCGGGATCGGCGCCCATTCCTCGTTGACGCCGCGGTCGCTCAGGATCAGGAATTTGTAGCCCTCCTTGATCGCCTGCGACGCCTCCTTGCAGAGATTGTCCACCGCCGTGCCGAGCCCGTCGGACCCTTCGCTCACGCGAAACAACATCCGGAGCGTCTTGCTCTTGAAATGCGGATCGGCCAGGTCGCGGATCTTCTGCAGATCGCCATTGGTCAGGATCGGCTGCCCGACCTTGATACGGCGGCAGGATTCCGGCCGCTCGTCCATCACGTTCGGCTTGGGACCGATGTTCGTGACCAGCGACATGACGAGCTGCTCGCGGATCGGGTCGATCGGCGGATTGGTCACCTGCGCGAACAGTTGCTTGAAATACTTGAACAGCAGTTGCGGCCGCTCGGACAGTACCGCCAAGGGCGTATCCGTGCCCATGGACGAGATCGGCTCTTCGCCGGTGACGACCATCGGCGTGATCACCATCTTCAATTCTTCGACCGTGTAACCGAAGGCCTGCTGGCGCTGGCGGATCGACGCATGATCCGGCTGCGGCACGTTCAACGGCTCCGGCAACTCGCTCAGCGAGATGCCGTACTGGCTGACCCACGCGCGGTACGGTTTGCGCCCGACGATGTCGGCCTTGATCTCCTCGTCGTCCACGATCCGGCCCTGGACCGTATCGACCAGGAACATGCGGCCCGGCTGGAGCCGCCCCTTCTGCCGGATATGCGCGGCCTCGGCAGGCAGCACGCCGGCTTCGGAAGCCAGCACGACCAGATCGTCCGTCGTGACCTGGTAGCGGCAGGGCCGCAGGCCGTTGCGGTCCAGCGTCGCGCCGATCAGCTTGCCGTCGGTGAAGCACACCGCCGCGGGACCGTCCCACGGTTCCATCATCGCCGCGTGATACTGATAGAATCCGAGCCGGTCGAGATCCATGTGCGGATTGGCCACCCAGGGCTCCGGGATCAGCATCATCATCGCGTGCGGCAGCGACCGGCCGCCCATCAGGATGAATTCGAGCGCGTTATCGAGGCAGGCCGAGTCGCTCTGCTGCTCAGAGACGATCGGGAAGAGTTTCGGAATGTCCTTCCCGAACAACTCCGATTCCAGGCGGCCCTGGCGCGCCTTCATCCAATTCACGTTGCCCTTGAGCGTGTTGATCTCGCCGTTGTGGCAGATATAGCGGTACGGATGCGCCAGCGGCCAGGTCGGGAACGTGTTCGTGCTGAACCGCGAATGCACCAGCGCCAGCGCGCTGGTCAGGCTGGCATCCGTGAGATCCTGGTAATAGGCCGCCATCTGATTCGGCAGCAACAATCCTTTATAGACGATCGTGTTGGCCGACAGGCTGGACAGGTAACAATATTCGCGTCCCTCGATCGCCGATTCGCGCACGGCCTTTTCGACGCGCTTGCGAATGATGTAGAGCTTCCGCTCGAACGCGGCCGGATCGAGAATATCGCGCGCGATGAACATCTGCCGGATGGCTGGCTCCGTGCGCCGCGCCTGCTCGCCGATCGCGTCGCTCTTCACCGGCACGTCGCGCCAGCCCAGCAGCCGCGCGCCTTCTTCAGCGACAATTTTCTCGAACAGCGTTTCGCACTGTTTGCGGGATGCGGCATTCGGCGGCAGGAAGGCCATGCCGACGCCGTACTCGCCCGCGTTGGGCAGCACGACACGGACATCCGCAGCCGCGCGCTTCAAGAACTCGTGCGGGACTTGCAGCAGGATGCCGGCGCCGTCGCCGGTGCAGGGATCGCACCCCTGCGCGCCGCGGTGCGCCAGGTTTTCCAATACTTGCAGTCCTTTTTGGACGATGCTGTGGGATTTGCCGCCCTTGATGTTGACGACAAAGCCGATCCCGCAGCCGTCTTTCTCGTACGCCGGATCGTAGAGGCCCTGTTTGGGAGGCAGTCCTGGAATGTTCATTTTCAGACGTGAGAACCCGCGTGTGCCTGCGTATGATTGTTTCTAAACTTACCGGACGCCGTGCAAATCTGTCAAGACAAGAACTCATCCGAACTGCGCAATTCCGAACGTGAAATGCCCTCTTTCGATGCTTGACAACAACGGGATGCTTCCCTAGACTCGCCCGCATGTCACAGGGTCGCGCGACTTCGACGCTGCACACGATGGCCGACGTGTGGGACGCCTACCGCACGGAACTCGACGGCGTCGACGATCACATCCGGAAAAACCTCGACTCCTCCGTCACGCTCGTCAACACCGTCGCCGCCCACATCCTCAGCAGCGGCGGCAAACGCATCCGCCCCCTTCTGTTATTGCTCTCAGCCCGGCTGTGCGGCAACACCTCATCCGACCCGCACAGTCTCGGCAGTCTCGTCGAATTCATTCACACCGCGACGTTGCTGCACGACGATGTCGTGGACGACGCCGATCTGCGTCGCGGCCGGCAGACCGCCCGCAAGGTCTGGAGCAATCAAATCAGCATCCTCGTGGGCGACTATCTCTATTCGCACGCCATGCGCCAGATCGTCACCTTCAAAAACCAGGCGATCAACGAAACGCTGGCGGAAGCCTGCCGGAAGATGGCCGAAGGCGAAGTCCTACAGCTCTATCACCACGGCAGCATCGCCATGACCGAGGACGACTACATCCGGATCGTGGAGCACAAAACGGCGAGCCTTATCGCCTCATCGTGCCGCATCGGCGCCATCATCAGCCACGCCTCCGAGGAGCAACAGACAGCGCTGTTCCGGTTCGGCGAATACATCGGCATCGCCTTTCAAATGGCGGACGACACGCTCGACTACACGGCCAACGGCGCCTCCCTCGGCAAGACGCTGGGGCAGGACCTGCGGGAGGGCAAGATCACGCTCCCGCTGCTTCATCTGTTGCAGCAGTGCCCTGAGTCCGACCGGCAGATGATCAAGGACCGGCTGGAAACCCGGACGCTGTCGGAAACCGACCTGCAACGGATCATCGCGCTGATGCAGGAGTACGGATCCATCGCCTATGCCATGGACCGGGCGCAGGCCTACGTTGCCGCGGCGACCCGGAGCCTGGCCCTGTTCGAGGACTCGCCGGCCAAGCGCGCGCTGGTCATCGTCGCCGACTATATGGTCAATCGCGACCGGTAACTCACATACCGTGACGAGTGATGCGTAACCAGTAACGAGCTTCCTGCCGCGATTGCTCTATG
This sequence comes from Nitrospirota bacterium, assembly GCA_031413335.1. GTDB lineage: Bacteria > Nitrospirota > Nitrospiria > Nitrospirales > Nitrospiraceae > 2-02-FULL-62-14. The sequence goes on along the minus strand of JANOEZ010000056.1, from coordinate 1,478 downwards.
ACCTTCCTCGCCGTCACTCATTACGCATTACCCATGATTCATCACTCCCTCCATCCACTCGTCGCGCTGGCCGCCGAGGCCGTGGAGGCCTTTGTCCGGGACCGGCGGATCATCGCGCCCACACCCGATCTGTTTGAACGACACCCGCAGGCAGCCCGCCGGGCCGGCGCGTTCATCTGTCTGAAGGCGCGCGGACAATTGCGCGGCTGCATCGGCACCACCGAACCGACGCGGGGAACCCTGGCGGTGGAGATCATCGAAAACGCCGTCGCGGCGGCGACGCGCGATCCCCGCTTCGATCCGGTCGATGCCGCGGAACTGGCCGACCTGGCGATCACCGTGGACGTGCTCTCCGAGCCGGAGCCGGTCGCCGACCACAGCCAGCTCGATCACCGTCGGTACGGCGTGATCGTGCGGGCCGGCGCGCGGCACGGCGTGCTGCTGCCGGACATCGAGCACATTGACTCTGTTCTCGCACAACTCACGACGGCGCGGCAGAAAGCCGGCATCGGTCCCGACGAACCGATCGAGTTGTTTCGGTTTGAAGTCACAAGGTACCGTTAATCGTTAACCGTTCAACGTTACACGCAAGAAGCGAACGGAAAATTCACGATTACCGGTTAACGTTTAACGAATAACGGGGTTGCAATGGCCAACTTGATTCCCTTCCGCGGCGTTCTCTACAACCGGGCGAACGCCCCAGACGTGAGCCGCGTGGTGGCGCCGCCCTATGACGTGATCGATGCGGCGTTTCAGAAGGCGCTGCACGCCCGCCACCCGCACAACATCATCCGGCTTGAGCTGGGCCTGGACGAGCCGCAGGACGGTCCAACGCAGAACCGCTACACGCGCGCCGCCGCGCTGCTCAAGAATTGGATGGCCGGCGGGGTGCTGCAACGCGAACGCGAACCGGGCATCTACCCCTACATGATCGAATATCGGTCGCCGCTGGACGCCGCAGGCGCGCCGCCGAAGACGCTCAAGGGATTTTTCTCGACCGTCGAATTGGAGGAGTTCGGCACCGGCAAGATCTATCCGCACGAGAACACGCGGGCCGCCGCCAAAACGGACCGGTTGAATCTCTTGCAAGCCTGCGGAGCCAATTTCAGCGCGATCTTCTCGTTGTTTTCCGATCCGAAGGGCGCCGTCATCCAACTGCTCGACAAATCCGTCAACGCCGACAAGCCGTGCTTCGAGTTCACGGACGACGAAGGCTTCCGCCAGCGCCTCTGGGCCATTACGGACCCGTCGGTGTTGAAAGAGATCGTCGCTTTCATGACATCCACGCCGCTCTTCATCGCAGACGGCCACCACCGGTACGAAACCGCGCTCAACTATCGGAGAGCCCGGCGCGAGCACGCCGGGGCAACAGGCTTCCAGCCCTACGATGCCGTGTTGATGCTCTTCGCCAGCCTGGAAGATCCCGGGTTGACCGTTCTGCCGACGCACCGCGTGCTCACCACACCGGTGCCGCCGCT
>JANOEZ010000055.1:0-1188 GCA_031413335.1 Nitrospirota bacterium | reverse complement strand
GCCAATTTTGCGATCATCGATCAGCTCAACCTCGAGTGCGCACGCGGCCTGCACATCCTGACCGGCGAAACCGGAGCCGGAAAATCCATCATCATCGACGCGATCGCCCTGCTGGTGGGCGGACGCGCCGACGAGAGCCTGATTCGCGCCGAGGCGGAGGAAGCCGTGCTGGAGGCGGCGATTGCGCTGCCGGCAGCCAGCCCGCTGACGGCGCGTCTGCGGGAAGAGGGCGTGCTGGGTGACGGCGACACGGAACTGATCGTGCGGCGCGTGCTGTCACGATCAGGCCGGCATAAGCTGTATCTCAACGGCAGCCTGACTCCGCTTCGGACCCTTCAAAGTCTCGCCGGTACGCTGATCGATATTCATGGACAGCATGAACAGCAGTCGCTGCTGTCGGCCCAGTCGCAGCTGAATGCGCTGGATGCCTTCGGCCATCTGAAGGAGGCACGGGAGAGTTATCGGCATGGCTATGAGCAATGGCGTGCCCGCCAGCGCGAGCGCGAGGACATGGCCACGCTGCTGTCCGAGCGGAGCCAGCGAGAGGATCTGCTTCGGTTTCAGTTCAAGGAGTTGCAGGAAGCCGACATCAAGGCGGGGGAAGAAGCGGCCTTGCAGGCCGAACGCAACCGGCTGGCGCATGCACATCGGTTGAACGAGTTGTCGCAGGGCGGGTATGACGCTTTGTACGGCGCCGAGCAATCCGTGCTGGGGTCGTTGGGAAACGTGCGGGATTCCATCAAAGAACTGGCGGCGATCGATGCGCAGGGAGACGAATGGGCGGCCTTGTGCGACGGAGCAACGGCGCAGTTGCGCGAGCTGGCGCATCATCTGAGGAAATATCACGACGGGTTGGATCAGGACCCTGCGCGGTTGGCGCAGGTCGAGGAGCGGCTGGATCGAATTCAGCGGCTGAAGAAGAAATATGGCGGGACCGAGGAAACTATGCTGGCGAAGTGGGAACACCTGCAGCGCGAGATCGACACGCTGGAAACCGGCGGGACGCGTCTCGGTGAAATGGACCGTCGGCTGGTCGACCGCGTATCCTCATTAGCGTAGCTAGGCTTGATCGTGATTGTGGACAAATAGCCACCGCTGCAAGCCTCTGTGTTGCCACAGTACGCCTGTCGTCACAGCCTTTGCTTGCTCACATTAAGCATCTAAACCGGCTAGAACAAGTACTGGCTG
>JANOEZ010000054.1:0-8469 GCA_031413335.1 Nitrospirota bacterium | reverse complement strand
ACTTTGGTGGGTTGCGGCGAGGTGGGGCCGCCGGGAACGCGGGCGAAACTGCTGACTTCGCCGGCGCAGATTTTCCATCAGGCCCCCCTGCTCCACCAGCGTCAGGACGGCTTTATAGGTCCGGGCGAGTTCTCCGCCGATCAGGGCGGAGAGGTAGATCATCGGCAGGATGATGACGATGGTCACGGCGCCGCACATCAGGAGCGCGCTGAATATCTCCTGTCCCCTGGTGGCGCGCACGAGACGCCGGTGGAGCGGGAAAAGGGCGTAGGAGAGCACGGCGGCCCAGGCGATGGCGGCGAAAAACAGGCTGAAGGTCTGGAAGAGGAGATAGGCGACACCGGCGGCCAGGGCGAGGCGCGCCAGTCGGGCTGCCTGATCCGGATCGTGTTGCGAGAGATCGCTCATGCGTGAGGCATCTTAGGTAGGCGGCTGGAAATGGTCAAGTAACTTGCATTTTGCCTTTTTCAGAGTCCCGGGATAGAGTGCGGGTGATGGCCATTTCAACCCATGACATCGAGCGACTGATCCGGGCGGAGCATTGGGATCCGTTTGCGATCCTGGGGCCTCAGCCAGCCGACGGCGGATTGGGCACGGTGGTGCGCGTCTTTCTGCCGGAGGCGGCGGAGGTGTCGCTGCTGCCGGACGGATCGGACGGTCATGCGGCGCCGATGCGGGCGGTGCACGAGGCCGGTGTGTACGAAGCCCGGCTGCCTCACGGGACATCGTGCTACCGGCTTCGCGTGACGGACCGTTGGGGCAATGTCTCGGAGCGTCACGATCCCTATGCGTTTGCTCCGCTTCTCTCCGAGTTTGATTTGCACCTGTTCACTGAAGGCCGGCTCTACCAGGCCTACGACAAGTTGGGTGCGCATCTGCGCACGGTCGAGGGCGTGACGGGCGTGCACTTCGCCGTGTGGGCGCCGAACGCCCTCCGGGTCAGCCTCGTCGGGGATTTCAACGGCTGGGACGGGCGCCGCCACGCGATGCGCAGCCGGGGAGCGACGGGCCTGTGGGAACTCTTCGTTCCGGAACTGCCGGAAGGCACGCTCTATAAATATGAGATCCGGCCGCGGGATGCCGACGCCGCCTTCCTCAAGGCGGACCCCTACGCCTTTGCCGCCGAGCTTCGGCCCAAGACGGCCTCGGTCGTCTGCGACCTGTCGAAGCACCGATGGAACGATCAGGTCTGGATGGACGAACGCAGCCGTCGCGACCAGCTGGCGGCGCCGATGGCGATCTATGAAGTCCATCTCGGTTCGTGGGCGCGCGTGCCGGAGGAAGACAACCGCTGGCTCACCTATCGCGAGTTGTCGGCCAAGCTGATTCCCTATGTGAAGGAGCTGGGCTATACCCATCTTGAGCTGATGCCGATCACCGAACATCCCTTCGACGGTTCCTGGGGCTATCAGACAACGGGCTATTTCGCGCCGACCAGCCGGCACGGATCGCCCGAGGAGTTCATGGCGTTTGTGGACGCCTGCCATCAGGCGGGTCTGAGCGTGATTCTCGATTGGGTGCCCTCGCATTTTCCGGACGATCCGCACGGGCTGGCCTGGTTCGACGGCACGCAGCTCTACGACCATCATGACCCGCGTCTCGGCTACCATCCCGAGTGGCACAGCCGCATTTTCAATTTCGGGCGCGTGGAGGTGCGCAACTTTTTGCTCAACAGCGCGCTGTTCTGGCTGGAGCGGTACCACGTGGACGGGCTGCGCGTGGATGCGGTGGCGTCCATGCTCTATCTGGATTATTCCCGGCAGCCCGGCGAGTGGATTCCCAACCAGTTCGGCGGCCACGAAAATCTGGAGGCGATCGAATTTCTCAAGGAGTTCAACATCGTGGTGCATCAGGAACATCCCGGCGTGCTGACCATCGCCGAGGAATCCACGGCCTGGGGCGGTGTCTCGCGTCCGACCTATACGGGCGGGCTGGGGTTCAGCCTGAAATGGAACATGGGGTGGATGCACGACATGTTGCGCTACTTCACTCTCGACCCGGTCTATCGGAAGCACGAGCACAACCACATCACGTTCGGGCTGCTCTATGCCTTCACCGAAAATTTCGTGCTGGTGCTCTCGCACGACGAAGTGGTCCACGGCAAGCGCGCGCTGCTCGACAAGATGCCCGGCGATCTCTGGCAGCAGTTCGCCAACCTGCGCGCGCTGTACGGCTACATGTACGGGCATCCGGGCAAGAAAATGCTGTTCATGGGCGGCGAGTTCGGCCAGTGGCGTGAGTGGAACCACGACGTCAGCCTCGAGTGGCACCTGCTGGAGCACGATGCGCACCGGGGGCTCCACCAGTGGGTGCGCGATCTCAACCGGCTCTATCGGGCCGAGCCGGCGCTCCACGAAGTGGATTTCGAGTGGACCGGCTTTCAATGGATCGACTACAACGACTGGGAGCAATCGGCCGTGGCCTTCATCCGCCGGGCGAGGAATGCGGACGATTTTGTGGTCTGTGCCTGCAACTTCACGCCGGTGCCGCGGCATGGTTACCGTATCGGCGTGCCGGCGCCTGGCCGGTACCGGGAGTTGCTGAACAGCGATGCCGCGGTCTACGGCGGCGGGAACGTCGGCAATCTCGGCGGGGTGGAAGCCGAACCGATCCCCTCGCATGGCTTGCCCTGCTCGCTCGCGGTGACGCTTCCGCCGCTCGCGGTGGTGTTTTTCAAGCCGGACTGAGCCTCAGCCAGACGGCGGAGCTTGACTTCCTGGGCCCTCCCTCCTATAGTGCACTCACTTCATTCGTAGTCACTCGTACCGCAGGTCGCGGTTCATTCAATACACAACCACAAGATGTAGGGCAGAGTCAGGTCGTACAGGACTAAACACAGGGTGTAGGCAGCGTATGACGAACACACAGCGGGGCTTGAATAGGCGGCGAGGAATCAGCCGGGCGTGGGTGCTGCTGCTCGTGTGCGGCTTGACTGCCGGCGCCTGCACGGTGTTGCCCAAAGGCCAGGTCGATTTGGATGTCAGCATGAAAGAGCGAGGGATTGCTTCCTGGTATGGCGAGGATTTTCACGGGTGGCTGACTGCCAATGGTGAAACCTATGACATGGAGGCGCTCACGGCCGCTCACCGGACCTTGCCGCTCGGCACATGGGTACTGGTGACCAACGTCGAAAACGGACGGCAGGTTCGTGTGCGGATCAACGACCGGGGTCCGTATCTCTATGGCCGCGTACTGGATCTATCCCTGGCCGGCGCCAGAGTGCTGGACATGGTGGACAGCGGCGTGGCTGCCGTTCAGCTCGAAGTGGTGGGGGATCAGGGCGTCGGACTGGTCTCGGTCGCGGACGTGCTGCCGTTTCCTCCTGCGATGCGAAGTGCCGGTGCCGATGAAGAGATCCTGTCCCTGGCCCAACCGCGCAAGGTGCGCGCCGTGCGGACGCTGCCCAATGATCTTTGGCGTCAGCGACGTGTCCGCCGCGCGGCGGATTATCAGGCTGCGGAACGCCGGGCCTATTCGGTTGCTTCTCTGCAAATCCCCTAAATCGGACGTCTCAACGTCATCACGTCATAAAGTCCCTCTCCCGCGAAGGACGTTAAGACATTCAGACTGTTCGACTTTCGACTTCCTCAGATTGACAGGCCGGAGGAGTCTCGACTACACTGCGGACGGTGTGCGTGTATTTTTAACTCGAGGAGTGTGCGGCAATGGCCAAGAAAAAGAAGAAAGTCTCGCTGATTGACGAAGAAGCCAGACTGAAAAAGAAAGTGTCGGACAAGCGGGGCACACTGGAGAACTCGGAAGGCGATGCGCCGTTTCGCAAGTTGCACAAGCGGTTGAAACGCGTTCAGCGCCAGCGGCGCCGGCTGGCGATTCGTAAACAGCACGCGATGGGAAAGAAGAAGCCTGACGCCGCTGCGAAGCCTGTCGCTCCAGCCGCCTAGGTCATCCGACGCAGAGCAGGGCCCATGACCGAGAAGCCTGACCAGACTGACGAATTCTCCATGTCCGATGCGCCGGAGGCGACCGATGCCCTGGCCGACCGGATGTCGGATGCGCTGGCGAAGCCGTCCGAGCCGCCGTCCGTCGAGAGTCCTTCCACCGAAGCCGTCCTCGAAGAAGAAAAGGTCAAGGACGAGATCGACATTCAGATCGATCTTCTGAAAGACCCGGACTGGACCATTCGCCGTGAAGCCGTGGTGACGCTCGGCGAGATGGGCGACGAACGGTGCGTGGACCCACTCGTCAACGCGCTGCGCGACGGCGATTGGCAGGTCCGCGAAGCCGTGATCGAGGCGCTGGGCCAGGTCGGCTCTCCCGCCGTCGAACGTCTCGTCAAAATGCTGCGGGATTGGGATCTTCGCAAGAGCGTGATCCGCGCCCTCGGCAAGATCAGGGACGAGCGGGTGCTCGATCCCCTGATGCAGCTCCTGCACAACGATGAGTTCAAGCACGATGCGACCGAGGCCCTGATCGAACTGGGCACGCCGGCCGTGGAGGGGTTGATCGGGGCGCTCACGCACAAGGACGAGGGGGTCCGCCAGCAGGCGATCGTCGCGCTGGGGAAGATCAAGGATGAGACGGCGATCGACCCGTTGATCGAGATGTTAAAAGACCAGGATTGGTTCTCCCGGCTGGCCGCGGCCGCCGCGTTGGAGAAGCTCGGCGACGAGCGCGGCCGCCTGGCCATCAAGCCTCTGACGAAGGATCCGGATCTGGTCGTGCGGATGCGGGTCGAGCGGATTCTGGCGGCGTGGAAAAAGAACAAGGCCACGGCGAGCGCCTAACCCAGGGTCACCTCTCCCAATTACTTCTGCAGCAGCGCGTCGAGTTCCTTCTGAATCTCACCCATTTTTTCACGGCCGACCGTCTTTCCCTTTGACAGGTCCCCTTCGACGTCTTTGATCTTCGCGGCGAGCGCCTTGGCTTTGGCGGCCTTGCCGCCTGCTTCTCCCGTCAGGCCGGCTTGCTCCAGATGCGTGACGGCTTCGGCCAGCTCCTTCGCGGCGTCCCCGAAGTTTTTTTCGTTGAGATCGGATCGCGCTTCGAGCAGCCGCTCCTTCGCGTCGACCACGCCCTGACGATAGCGCAAGGCGCGCTCGAGCCCCTGTGTCGTGTCGATGACGTTGCGCGAGAGATCCTTGGTCGTGTCCACCACTTCTGAGGAGAGTTCCTTCACGGCTTTCCTGACTTCCGCCGGCCGCTGGCCTGTGTAGTAGCCCAGCAGGAACACGCCGCCCAGCAATACGGTGATGCCGAGTATTTTCAACATAGGGCTCCTCTTGTTGTCAGGATGTGCCATGGCGATTCATCATTTCACGGTCAGTAGTTTGAGTATACCGCCGGCGGCGGCGATCCGGATGGCCGGATCGGAATCGTTCAATGCCTGTTTGAGCAGCGCCACTGCGTCGCGCCCGCCCAGTTTGCCGATGGCCCGCGTCGCCATCAGGCGGGGTTGCGGCTGCTGATCCTTGAGCAGCGATTCGACGACCAGGATTGCCTTGCGATTTCCAGACAGGGCCACCGCTTGCGCCGTGGCGCCACGGACCGACGGGTTGGGATGCTTCGCCAGGTCGGCGGCAAGCAGCACCGCTTCGGGATCGCCGATCCGCAACAATCCTTCCACCGCGCCCACGCGAACCAGTTCGACTGGATCGCGGGCCGCCTGCCGAAGGACCGGCTGGCTCTGGACCAGTTTCAGCCGCCCGAGGCTGGCGGCGGCGATGCTGCGCACGCGGGGGTCGTCGTCCTCCAGCGCATGGAGCAGGGCCGGTTCCCCCTTCGGATTGCCGAAATCGCCCAAGGCGCCGGCGGCGAATGCGCGCACGGATGGATCGGGATCGTACACAGATTGGCTCAGAGTCGGCAAGCTGGCGGGACGCTGTAACTGTCCCAGCGCGCCCACGGCCGCCATGCGAAGTTCCGCATCGGGCAGGGTGGCTTCGCTCGCGATCTCGTCGATGGCGTCCGATTGTCCCATGCGGGCCAGTGCCGCCAGGGCAAAAATATGAAGGACGCCTTCTTCGGATTTCGACAGGCGGACGATCAGCGGACGAAGGCTCGCCGCGGTGTTTTTCCCCAGCGCGTTGAGCGCGGCGATGCGGACCGATGGCGCAGGATCATCCAGCGTGCGTGCGAGCGCCGCTGTCGTGGCGGAGGCCCCGGCCCGCGCGAGCCCCTCGGCAGCCCGGGCGCGGACCACGACCGATGAGTCGAGCAGGCCGTCTTCGAACATCGGAACCGCGTCGCGAGATGCCGTCTCGGTCAGCGCCAGATAGGCGGCAATGCGGAGATGTTCCTGGGAATCGCGCACGTGGCGGGTGATCACCGCGAGCGCCACGTCTCTGAGCAGGCCGGGCTCGTCCTGCTTTCCCGGCGGAACGAGGCGCGTGTAGAAGGTGATCGCCGCATCGGGCCGCCCGATGCGCAGGGCGCTGCGGACGCCGGCGCGCAGGATATCGGATGACAGGGGCTGGTCTTTCTGAACTCCCTCCAACAGGCGGACGACGTCGTCGAACCGGTTTTGCCGGAATGCCTTCAGCGCGTCTGCTTGAAGCGACGAGCCGGGTGGATTCTGCTGAGATGAAGCGGCGGAAACGGGCGCAGTCACGCCCGCCACGCCGAGCCCGCAACTGACGGCGATGGCCAGAATCCTGAGCACGCGCATGGAAATTACCAGCGGGGAGCGGTCGGAGAGGCAGCCGGCGCGTAGAGGTGGTCCATGTACTCCTTCACCATCCGGCGGGTGCAGAACCGTGGCGCGACCGTACGGACGGTGTCCTTGACGATCTGGAGCCAGCCGCGCGGGATGCCGTCGCGGTCCCGGTCGTAGTAGAGCGGGACGATGTCGTGTTCGAGCAGGCGGTACAGATGCTCCGCGTCGTGCATGTCCTGGCTGTGGGAGTCGCCGAGATGTCCCGACGGCGGGATGGCCCAGCCGTTCGCGCCGTCGTAACCTTCCTGCCACCAGCCGTCCAGCACGCTCAGGTTGGGCACGCCGTTGAGCGCGGCCTTCTGTCCGCTGGTGCCGCTGGCTTCCATCGGCGGGCGCGGCGTGTTCAGCCAGACGTCCACGCCCCACACAAGATATTTGGCCATGTGCATGTCGTAGTCTTCCAGGAAGGCGACGTGCCCGCCGAGGTCATGGTCTTTGCAGTAGGCATAGATCTGCTGGATGAACTGACGGCCCGGCTCGTCGGCCGGGTGGGCTTTGCCGGCGAAGACAATCTGCACGGGGCGCCAGCGGTCCTGCATCATCTGCTGAAGCCTGGTCAGCGTGCTGAAAATGAGCGTGGCCCGCTTGTAGGTGGCGAAGCGCCGCGCAAAGCCGATGGTCAGGGCGTCCGGATCGAGGAGCGTGCCGCTGGCCAAGACTTGATGAGGCTGCATGCGTCCCTGTATCCACGCCGCGCGCGCGCGTTCACGGATAAAGCTCATCAGTTTTCGCTTCAATGCCTGTCGGGCCGCCCAGAGTTCACCATCCGGGATGTCGGTGACACGATGCCAGATGGCCGGATCGTCCGCCCGCTCGGCCCAATCGGGGCCGAGGTGCCTGGCGTAGAGTTGGTTCATCTCAACGGAGATCCACGTCGGCGCGTGGACGCCGTTCGTGATGCTCCGGATCGGCACCTGGTCCTCCTCCAGGCCGGGCCAGAGGCATCGCCACATGGCGCGCGAGACGCGGCCGTGCTCGCGGCTCACGCCGTTGACGTGCCCGGCCAGCCGCAGGGCCAGCGCCGTCATGTTGAAGCCGGCGCCCGGATTGTCGGGATGCGCACCCAGTTGTAAAAAGGCGTCGCGCGTCATGCCGAGCTGCTCCCAGTAGCCCTCAAAGTACTGTTCGATCTGATGGAAGGAAAAGACGTCGTGGCCGGCCGGGACCGGCGTATGCGTGGTAAACACGGTGCTCTGGCGCACCAGGTCGACCGCCTCGGCGTGCGAGCGGCCGGCCTGCACGAATTCGCGCACCCGCTCAAGCGTCAGGAATGCCGAGTGGCCTTCATTCGCATGCCAGACGGCGGGCGAGATCCCGAGCGCACGGAAGACCCGCACGCCGCCGACGCCCAATAAGATTTCCTGGCGCAGGCGGACGTTATGGTCGCCGCCGTACAGCCGCGCCGACAACTCACGATCCCACGGCTGATTCTCCGGCACGTCGGTATCGATCAGGTAGAGCGTGGCCCGCCCGACACGCACCTGCCAGACGATGCCGACGACCGTATGCTTGTCCATCTGGACGCTGATCTGGCAGGGCTGTCCGTCCGGCGTGAGCGCCCGTTGGATGGGCGACTCCAGTTTATTGAACGGTTCATATTCTGCTTCCTGCCAGCCGTCGGCGGACATCCGCTGGTGAAAATACCCCTGCGGATACATGAAGCCGAGGCCGACGAGCGGAATCCCGAGGTCGCTGGCTTCCTTGCAATGGTCGCCGGCCAGGATACCCAGGCCGCCGCTGTAAATCGGAATCGAATTGTGCAGGCCGAACTCGGCGGAGAAGTACGCCACCCGGCT
>JANOEZ010000053.1:0-2161 GCA_031413335.1 Nitrospirota bacterium | reverse complement strand
TCATCCGCTCCGGCCGGTCCATCACGATCACGCTCGTGTGCGGACGCGGCTTCTCGATGCGGACGAAGGTCACCGTGCGGCTCCGCGGACCGGGAACGCGGCGGCCAGGTTGTCGAGGCAGCGCTCTTCTTCGGGCGAGATGTGCGGCGAGCGCTGGAGCCGGGTGCCGGCCGCCGTCGCGACTTCGCGCGCGCGGCCGAGCAGATTCCGTGCCAGGCGCGCCGACGCGTCCTGCTCGAGCTTGTCGCAGAGCAACAACACAGCCAGCATCGTCACGGCGCTGAATCGTCTTGTGTTCATGAATGCACCCTCTTTCGGCTTTCCTCTTCGAACGTTTTTCGATACAAGACATCCCACTCCTGACTCCCCTCCACGATCGGCCGAGCATAGGAGGCGAGCCGAGCCCGGACAGCACGATCGACAGCCTCCTCCTGCGCCAGTTCGGCAGCCAGCACACGTTTGATCTCGCGCAACGCTGCCGTTTCGTCACCGGCGAGCTTCACCGCCATGCTCTTTTTGATCGCACCAAGAATGATGTGCGAGAGATGGCTGACTTTTTCCTCGCTCAACGGCATTTAGAGAATGACTCCCCGGTCCTTTGCCAGTTGCTTTTTCACCATGAGAAACATCTTCTGGTAATCCACCTGCCCCTTTTCAATTTCCGCTTCATATTTCTTCATGAGCGTCCGCACGTCGGCATTCAGCTTGTCCTCGACCGACAATTCCTCTGTGATGGCACGACCCAACGTCTCGACCAACGCCTGGTGCGAACCGGCCAGCTCCACCATTTTCTGCTGCGTCAACCGCTGCGCGAGCGACTCTGCCATGTGCGCGATCCGTTCTTTGGACAGCTTCATGCCCGCTCGACCTTGATGCGCGTGGACCCCATCGCCTGCCGCAGCACGGTGGCGTCCCCGACGATGCGACCGATGACATTGACCCGGTCGGCGGGAACCGGATCGGACCCCATGCTCATGGGCGTCCGCCCGAAGAACACGGCCAGCACCTCCCCCGCCCCCCAGAAGGCCACGTCGCCCACCTTCACCTGAGTCGTCGCCATTTCCCGGTGATCCTTCACACCTGGAATCTTACAATAAAACTCCTCGCCCCACATATTGACGGGCGCCTCGACCGGCAAGGCGGCATAGACGCCGTCTGCCGTCTTGTTCGACTTCAACTCGGCTTCCAGCTTGATCGGCCCGACAGTGATACGAATGCGTTGCGGTGTTTGATCTGCCATAGGGGGTGAGCGAACGGTCGCGATCACAAAATGACGTGCCTGACTCGCGGGATGCTAACTCGTTTCCCAGGTGAAATCAAGACTGGCCCGCATTATTCATGAACACTTCTGCTACAATCGCGCTCGTGCTTGAATCCACTTTTATTTTTCTGAAAGGCGTCGGTGAATACACCGAGCGCCGCCTCTGGAACGAGGGCGTCGCGACCTGGGACGCGTTTCTCGCCTCCCCAACGCTCCCCGGCATCGCACGCGCGCGCAAAACGCTCTACGATACGGATGTGGCGGCGGCGCGGGAGCACCTCGGCCGGCGTGATGCGCGCTACTTTTCCCGCTGCCTCAAACCGCGCGACCAGTGGCGGCTCTTCGACACCTTCCGGCCCCGCACGGTGTTTCTCGACATTGAAACCACCGGCACCGCGCCAGATGCAGGCGACGTCACCATGGTCGGCCTCTACAGCGCCGGCCGCATGACGACCTTGATCCGAAACGACTCGCTGACCGGCCAGCGGCTGGCAGACGAATTAGGTCGCTACGATCTGATCGTCACCTTCTTCGGCAGCGCGTTCGACCTGCCGTTTCTGAAAGCCAAATACCCGCGCCTGCAACTCGACCAGCCACATTTCGACCTGTGCTTTGCCGCCAGGCGACTGGGCTACAGCGGCGGCCTGAAACAGATCGAAACGACGCTCGGCATTACGCGCCATGCGTCCGTTCAGGGCATGGACGGCTGGGAAGCCGTCCGGCTTTGGTATCAGTGGCAGGCCGGCGACGAACAGGCCCTGTCCCGGCTGGTGACCTACAACGCCGCTGACACTAAAAATCTCGAACCGCTCGCGGAGCATCTCTACCGCGAACTCGTGTTGCGCTATGGCCCCGCCGCTCTCCATCACACACATCCTTAATCCGCTCTTCCAAAAGGAT
>JANOEZ010000052.1:0-1051 GCA_031413335.1 Nitrospirota bacterium | reverse complement strand
CGCTCGACCGGCACGCAGAAGTCGCGTGATTTCTGGGGTTCGTTTTCATACTTCTTGAGGCATTCACGGTAGGCCTTCATCAATTCCGCCCGTTCCTCCTGGATGTCGGACTGGGTTTGTTTCAACCGGTAGTCGGCATAGTACTGGCAGCCGGCCAAACTGATCAGTAGAAAGCTGACGAGTAGTACGCGCATCGCAGTTATCCTTTACTCAGTTTTGATTTTACCAGATCACTGACTTGTTTCCCGTCCACCGTCTGTCCCGCCAGCTTCGCCATGACGACTTTCATCAGATTGCCCATGTCCTTCATGGATGAGGCGCCGGTTTCCTTGATTGCCGCGTCAACAGCGCTGGCGATGTCCTCCGGCGAGGCGGCCTTGGGCAGATAGCCTTCGATGATCGCGATTTCTTTAATTTCTTTGGCAGCCAAATCGTCTCGCTTGGCCTTCTGATACTGCTCGATGGATTCCCGCCGCTGCTTGAGCATGGTGGTCATGACCTTACTCATCTCGGCGTCGTCGAGATTCTTCTTGAGCTCAATTTCTTTATTCAGCAATGCGGCCTTGATCATGCGGATGACGTCCATCCGGAGTTGATCTTTGGCCTTCATAGCCGTTTTCAGGTCTTCCGAGAGGCGGTCTGGGAGCGACATGGAGATGCCTTTCTGTTGATTCTCTGCCGGTTCGGGTGAGGGCGAGAATAGGCTTCGGGGGTGGCAGAGTCAAGAATAGGGCGGTAGAATGAGATAGATAACGAGGAGGACTCGAGTATGAAAATCTGGATGGCGGTATTCGTTTCAATGATCTGGCTTGGTGTGGTCGGCTGTGCGGAGCAGAAGGCGGCTCCGGCGCCGTCACAACGGCAGGTGCAGTCAGATTCCGACCGGTTTTTCGACAAGATGAAACAGGACGAGCGAGAGCACGGCACCGGCCCGCAGACGGAGAAATGACATTATTCGTGAACCGTGGGAAGCAAGACCAGGTTTTCCGTTCACGGATTACGGATCATGGATTACGCGCGCTTCGCGCTACTGCCGGCTTTCCCGCCCCAC
>JANOEZ010000051.1:0-8634 GCA_031413335.1 Nitrospirota bacterium | reverse complement strand
GCGAATGTGCCGTCGCAGTTCATGAAGCCCGATGTCACGGACGATGATCCAGAGCAGATGCTTCACCTGGATCGTGCCGCGGTACTTCAGCCCCTCGGGTTCCAGCAGTGTATTGATACGGTCTAGCAGGCCGGGTTCCTGCTTCAGTCTCTTATTGGCGGCCCCCATGACTCCCTGGCAGGTGCCGCAGATCGTCATGACATCCAGGCCCAACCGTTCGGCCTGGGCAAAGGTGCGGGCGTTCAATGCCAATGCAGCATCGGGATTGGCTTCCGTGACGACGCCGGCCCCGCAACAGGCTGCAGCCGTCAATTCGACGACGTCGATTCCCAACCGGCCGATGATGGCCATGGTGGACTGGTAGAGCTCGGGGGTCGCCCCCTGGGCTGCGCAACCAGGGTAGAGGGCAAATTTTAATGGCATGTTCGTGCAGAGCTTGATGAATTATCTACAGTTCTTCTGTGGGTAAAGTATAGCGAGGTTGGATATGGAAGTCACGATGACATGGGAGTGAGAAGTTGCTGGCACGCTCATTGCTCATCCGTACGCTGGATAATTTATTTTCAGAGGGGCTTGCAGAGCCTCGCCGTGAGGCGTAGACTTTTATCAGTTGCTCCCATCCTACGCATTGCGTTCTGACGGACGTGCAGGTGCCCCTGAGCCATGCTCGGGGAATGGAAAGGAGGGTTAGGCATGACCGAACTCACTCCACCGGACCACATAGACTTGCCGACGGGCACCCTGTGAGTCGGGAGGGTTCCTCCGTCTAGGCACTGGATCGTGGGGCATTCTGCGGAACGGCCTTGGGCCGATTGCCTTCGGGAACGATAACGCAACGCATGCCCTTCAGCCTGTCTCAGTCAGGCCGATCCAGACACAGCTATGACCGGGCCTGCTCCGAACCGATCGGCAGGTAACAACAGCTGTCCATAGGCGATCAGTGTGGCGCCCTAAGCGCCCAGGCGGGGCCACCGTTTCGAACGGTGGCCCCGCGTGCTTTGAGCATGCGCAGTTCTTTCGGCATCGGCATGTTATTGAGTCTTGACTCCTCCGTCCTGTTTGACGACAATCGTGCGTCGTCCACCGCATGGAGGAATGCCGTATGCCCGTCGTCACTGGCAATGATTTGGATCTTAATTCTCCGGAATCGATTCGCATCAATCTTGAAAAGTTCCCCGGCGAACGGGTGACGGTGAGCTTGATCGGCGGAGGAGAGTTGCAAGGTGTGGTGTCGAAGGTGGGAGCGCAGGCGCTGTATCTGAAAGAACTGACGGGAAGGGAATTTTTCGATGCGATCATCCGTCTTGACCACATTAGCGCTGTGGCGGTGAAGATGCGGAATAAATAGCCTGCGCCTCCCTGCAGGACCAATCAGAACGTCACCCGGTACTCTTCCTTCAGGCTGGTTCGGGCGACGCCGTACCCGTGGCCGAGCCAATCGCTGACGAAGATCATCTCCACCACGGTCCCCTGCTCGCCTGTCAGTCTGGCATAGCCATACACGCGTTCGGAGGCATGCGGGCCCAGCAGTTTGCCCGCGTTGGCTCCAAAGAACAATGACTCCGGTCCTATCTCGGCCGTGGTGAACTTCGTGGAGGTCCCCGTTACGGTCTCCCCGGCCGGCAATGAGAGGACGATCGAGCGATTCCAAAGACTGTGCAAGCCTGTCAACGCGGAGCCGGTATCGAGATTGATGAGTTCAACCGTCCGGGTGCAGGCGACGAACGAGAGCGCGATCAGCAACGCCGGGAGTGCCGTGCGTCTAGCCGATGACAATGGCGCCGCCGCGGGCATCCCGCGTGTCGCCGAACAGGGTGACGACGCCGGCGATACGGCAGAGGTGGGAGGTGATTTCCAGCAGCTGTCCTTTATGCGTGGAGAGCTTGCCCTGGAGAATCTGGACTTTATCGCAGTCCGTCACGCTGGCTTCCAGCACCGTGTCCCTCGTTTCCGTGTCGTCGAGCTTTAGCCAGGGGGCGCCGCCGTAGAGCGACGGGGATGACGCGGTTGCGCTGAATACAAATCGGCCGTCCAGGTTGTACTTCCATTCGTTGCGACGCAGGTGGGCGACCTGGCGGCCGTCCGCGCTGTACAGATCCATCGTCAGCAGGAGCTGGTCGTTCTCGGCCGCGATCTCCAGCACGATCTGTTCCTTCCCGTGAATGGCCAGGACGCCGTTGGTGTTGCGAAAGCTGTTGGATCCGATGGCCAGATCCATCAGCGGGTGCTCTTGTTGTGGGAGACTGCGGCAAACATCGCGCGGATCTGT
This sequence comes from Nitrospirota bacterium, assembly GCA_031413335.1. Classification (GTDB taxonomy): domain Bacteria; phylum Nitrospirota; class Nitrospiria; order Nitrospirales; family Nitrospiraceae; genus 2-02-FULL-62-14. Next base: position 6,365 of record JANOEZ010000051.1, on the reverse strand, counting down.
GCGATGCCTGGAATGGCGGACGCAATCGGATTCGGCACTTTCCCCCTGCGCAGCATGGCGAGCCCCAGCGGCAGTACTTGGAGCAGTCGTGGCAGGTTAAATCCGAGGATCTTCAGCGGCATCAGCGCTTCGTTGAGCCGTCCATGCTGCCGGATCAATTCCGTGAATCCTGTGATGTGACGCGCCCCGCCCGTGGCGGTCAGACCCGCATCGAGGGCCGCGTGTCGCAACCGGATGATCGCTTCCATCGGCTTGACGTCCTTTGGGCAGACCTCCACGCAATAATTACAGCGCGTGCAGTCCCAGATGCCATGCTCCTGCTCCAGCATGGCCAGCCGGTGCTGCTTGGCGTGTGAGGGTTCGCGCGGATCTGCGACAAACCGGGCGGCCTTGGCCAGCGCAGCCGGCCCGAGGAATCCCTTCGAGACTTCATGGACCGTGCAGGCGGCGACACAGGCGCCGCACATGATGCAGGCATCGACGTGCTGAAATTCGTCGCTGCCGTGAGACTGTGCCGGGCGGGATGCTTCCGCGCGGGCTGATGTCTGTGACGCGGTTGAAAGCCACGGCGTGACGTCATGGATCTTTTCCCAGAACGAGGACATGTCGACCACCAGGTCTTTGATGAGCGGCAGGTTTCGCAGCGGCGCGACGGCCACCGTGCCGTGCCGCTCCCATTCTCTGCGGACCGATGTGCGGCAGGCCAGCTTTTCCGACCCGTTGATATCCATCGCGCAGGAGCCGCAAATGGCCGACCGGCAGGAGTAGCGGAGGGCCAGGCTGCCGTCCTGTTCGTGTTTGATGCGAATCAGCGCGTCGAGTACGGTTGTCCCCCGCCCGACGTCGAGATGGTGTTCCTGCGTGCGCGGATGAGTGTCAGTCTCAGGATTGAATCGCCGGATGAGAAAGGCCAGGCGCATAGATTACGTCAAGTGTGACACGTGTGGCGTGAAGCGCAGGATGGCGCGCGCCCGCACGATCACCCGAGTTCGAACGTTTTAGGGTAGTCCGTCAGATTGCGGCACCCGTCCCTGGTGACCAGCACCATATCCTCGATACGGACCGCGCCAAGCCCAAGATAATAGAGCCCCGGTTCGACCGTCACGACTTCTCCTTCCTGCAGGATGGACCCGTTCCGGCTGATGCGCGGATGCTCGTGGATGTCCAATCCGACACCATGGCCGGTGCCGTGGAAGTAGCCCTGCATGCGGCCGTTGACGAGTCCGGTGGCATAGCCGGCCGCATCGAACCGGTCACAGATGCCCTGATGGATCTTCGTGCCATCGGCTCCGGCCCGCACCTTGGCGATGGCCTCCTCCTGGGCGTCCTTCACGGCCTGGTAGAGGCGCTTGAGTTCGGGAGAGGCGGTTCCCCGGAGGACGGTGCGCGACATGTCGGCGAAATAGCGCGTCGTGGCCGAACGCGGAAACACATCGAAGATAATACTGCGATGCGCCGGGAGCGGGCCGCTTCCCTCGTCGTGCGGATCGCAGGCTTGATCGCCTCCGGCCACGATGGTGTGCTGCGCGACGCAGTCCCGTTCCATCAGCTTCACATTGATGAGCTTCTTGATCCGTTCGGACGTCAACGGCGAACCGTCGAGCCAGAGCGCATTCTCGCGAATGTCCGTCTTCCGCAGCGCTTCGTGGGCGGCGGTAACGGCGGCCTCTGTCGCGCGCTGGGCGTCCTCGATATAGCGGATTTCCTCGTCCGTTTTGATCGCCCGGCGCTCATAGAACGGTTCTTTTTTGGCTTCCAGCTGGTAGCCCAGCGCCTGCAATCGAAGGGCATGCCCGAAGGGAAAGTTTGCAGGGACCAACAGTTGCTTGACGCCGTGGTCCTGCAGGACCAGATGCAGGACGTCGATTGAACCGGGCGCGGTGTTCCCCTGCGCTTTGGCGCGCCGTTCCCATTCCGAGTAGGACAGCACCTGATCGACGGTGGACTGGTTCCGCGCACGATCCATTTCCAGATCGCTCATCACGAGAAGTCGCTTCCCCTGCACGTCCAGAAAAATAAAGGGGTCCGGAGCGATGAACCGGGTGGCGTAGTAGAGGTTCGCGTCCGACTCACTCGCCGCGATCATGAGGGTCGCGCGGTCATTCGTCATCGAAATCTCCAGGATGGTGGATGGTCGCTGCCGGTGCTGAGCCGTTCGTTACACGTGCAGAATTGTCGCGATGCTAACATGGGGGTCCGAGGGGGTCAATCCCACGACCGCCCGCCTTCCTGGGCGGGGCTTGCTCAGAATTGACGCGGAGCAACGCCTGCTTTTCGGCTGTGCCAGGGTGGCAGCCCTCTGAGTCAGGCGTTGTCGATGCGTCAAGGCGAGCCGGCCGGCGATGGCACGTCGGCTGGCGCCGGAGGAACCGCCTGTGGCGCGGGCTTCGCATCAGGTGCGGGCGCTTTCTCGTCGCCGGACGAGAAGATTTCTGCCGGCAGCATAAGAGTGTTCTTGAGCACATCGAAGGCGAGCTGCCCCAATCCGGTGAGACCGGCGCCGACAGATTTCATGGGCCGGTTGATGATTTGGGGCTCTTTCAAGGATCCCTTCACATCGAAAAATGCCGTCGTGAAGCCTTTGCGCTCTCCGGCGAGCAGTCGTCCGAACAAGGGAATGCCCTGCAGGAGTTTCGTGTACGACCCGAACGGGCTGACGACGACCGTGAGATTCAGTTCGTCGGTGGGTATGTCATACGTGCCGGCGCTGCTGATCTTCAGGACCGGGCTGTCGATTAAAAAGTTTTTCGTCGAAAGAATGCCGTTTTCGGCGGTGACGGTGCCGCTGACCTTCTCAAACGGCATCCCCTCCTTGTTGAGATCGATCTTGCCCTGGAGCCGGTTGGGTACGTCCAGAATCATCAGGATCTTCGGGACGATGGTGCCTTTTTCGATGTGCCCCTGATCGATATGGAACGTGAGGCTTCCATTGAGCGTATTGGTGACGCCGCGGGGATGTCTCCCATTGCCTTGTATCGTCGTGGCCAGGGTCAATTCGCCGGTGATCAGGCGCTGGTTGTCGCCCAGGAACGTCAGAAGCTTTTCCGCCGGCAGCCCGGCAAGTTGAATGTTCGCCTCCCATTCGGCCGGCTTGAGTTTGGGCAGGCGAACCAGGAACCGGCTTTCGGAGAGCGTCCCCTCTTCGATCTGGCCGGCAATGCGGCTGGCTTCAAGCGTGCCATCGCCGATGGTGACGCGCGAGGAGATTTCGCTCAATGTGAGCTGCTTGTAACGCCCTCGTGTCACGTCGACGGTGGCGGTTACGCGACTGGTCGCGGCGAGGTCTTCCAGAAAGTCCCGGACGGGGGAGCGCTCTCCTTTGGGCATCAGTAATTCGAAATCCAGATGCGGGGATTCCACGGTCGCCGTGATAATCGGTTTTGTCCGCCAATCGCGGAGGGTTCCCGCGACACGGATAAAGCTGTCGTCGACACGAAACTCAAGCCGTTTGACGTCAACCCCTGCCCGCACGAGCTGTGCCCGAAGATAGATATCCGTCACAGCGGGGGCCGCTGCTTTCCTGGGGAGTCTGCCGTCGGTCAGGGCCAGCCAGCCGGTCAGGGTCCAGGATTTCCAGTTGTGTCCCCTGCCCTTCACGTCCAGCGACACTTCCAGCGTGCCGGAATCGAATCCTCCCAACACCATGCCGGGCGGGAGTCCGTTCAACGGAATCGGCCCGGAGATCAGAGAGCTGCTCAGCCGTAGCGTCGGTCCGAACTGGAGCGTGCTTTTTCCGGACAAGCGGACCGGAGGCATGATGAAATCGAGGCGCGGAATGGTCAGTGTCCCGTCCTGCGAGAGTGTCGCGTCGAATTCGAGGGCGGCCGGCTGGCCGGCCGGTTTGTGCAGCAGGCCGGGAGCCGTCACGGCGGCGTCGTTAAACTCGATGACGCCTTTCATCTGCGGCGTCGCAATCGGACCGGTCAGCGATAGCGCGAGTCCGATGGGGCCTTGCACGACCGGCGTGTCCGTTGCCTGGGAAGAGATCAGCGAGAGAATCTGGTGTGCGGGCGCCCGCGCCCAGACGCTGAATCCCTGGAATTGCGCGGCGGCCTCCGTCGCGATGGTGCCGTGCAGTTGGAATTGTCTCTGCCCAAGGTTGCCGCCGATCCGATCGAACTCCAGGGCAGTTTTAGAGTAGATCAACCGCCCGGACAGTCCGGTCACGGTATCCGGAAGCGATGGGCTTTTAAAGCTGACATCCTGCGGAGCGATCTCGGCGCCTGAGAACTTCAGTCCGTCAGGCTGATTGAGCATCCCGGTGATTCGGAAGGTCACATCCGCCTGTCCCTTGATGTCGCGCACCTGCGTCAGCGGCTTGGTGATGGAAGCCGACGCGATGGATGTCGACAGCGTCTTCACCAGATCGGCGGCCGCCATGGCGCCGCTGACATCCAGATCCAGGGAGGGGCCCTGCTCAAGGAACACGATGGCGAGCTTTCCCGTGGAGATCTGCAGCGGACCATACTGGCCGGTGATATCGCTGGCGCGCAGACGGTCTGGATCGAGCAGCACGGTGCCGGCAAGGTTTTTCGCCGGCACCTTGTTCCGGCCGAGCAGCGCCTGCCCCTGCTGAACACGAAATTCTCCTGTGACGGAGGCATGGGGAGCGGGTGTCGTCGAACCGGTGATCGTGCTGGTGACGACTTCCACGGTGCCTTTGATCTCCCGTTCCGTCAGGAGGTTTTGGAAATGCGGCGGCAACCATTGAGCGGGAAAGCGGGACAACAGCTCGTCCAGGCTCACCGGTGTCGCAGACACGGTCAGTGCGAACGTCGGTTGCCTGGTCATGATCCCGGACAAACTGGCCTGGCCGGCAACGGCGAGATTCTCGAGAGAGGCCTTCATGTCGGAGAGAACCATGTCATAGCCGGACATGCCGGGTACCAGGCCGATCCGGCTGGTGAGGTTGGCCACGCCGTGCACCTGATCGGGAATCGGCCGAGGGCCGAAAAAATCCATCAAGTGACGGATATCCACACGCGCCAACTCCAGCGCGCCCTGGAACTGCAGAGCCGGCATGCGGTCGGCATCCGGCTGGCTGGCGGGCGTGGGGGCCTGCGTGACGGTTCCCGCGAGCGACAGGGACGAGGTGCCCTGTCCGACGGGAATGTTCCCTGCGATGCGGATGTCCATTGAAGATCCCTGGGGCTGCGTCATGATGGCCACGTCCAGATCGGTCAAGTCGATCGTGCGCAGACCGTCCGGCCTGAATTCGTCGGTGACGGTCACGACTCCTTCAGTCAGCGTCGTGTCCTGGATTAGCATGACGAGCCCGAGCGGATTGCCGAGCGTGCTATCCGATCCGGCAGGGTCGCTTCCCGATGTCAGAAAGTTCCAGCGTCCGGCACGGTCGCGCCGCAGGGTCATGTGCGGGCGTTCGATGTGCATGCGTTTGACGACGACCTGCATGCGCAGGAGCGGCGTGGACCGAAGGACGAGATCGAATCGCTTGGCCTTCAGAAATACCTGCGACGTGTCCGCGTCGCGGATGACGACTTGCGAGAGTGTCAGGTGCGGGCGGGGAAAAAATTCCAGGGTCGCCTCGGCGACCTCGATTTTTCTTCCGATGCTGGCTTCGACTTGCTGCAGAATGAAGGTCTTGAGGCGGTCCTGGTCTGACAGAAACGGGAACAGAACAATAAGAAGGCCGGTGACAACGACGATCGCAAGGCCGATCACAAACGTCCTGGGGCGAACGGTCACTCCTCCTCCATGCCAAGCTTCCCGGTCATCTTACAAAAAAGCACGTGAGGAAATCTAGGAGGAAGGGTCGGTTGCAGCGCAGGGGAAAGAGTTGATAGAGTGGCGGCATGACGCTGCAATTTCAAAAGAAAAATCCGCGCGCCGTCATCGCGACCGCGCTCGGAGACATTCATCTCAAACTGTATGCCGAGGAGGCTCCCCGGCACGTGGAAAATTTTCTCAATCTGGCCAAGATGAGTTTTTACGATGGGACGACCTTTCATCGCGTCGTGCCGGGCTTCCTTATCCAGGGCGGTGACCCGTTAAGCAAAAGACCGGACCGGAGCCTGCATGGCACCGGCGAGCCTGGCTATGCCATCTCGCCGGAACCCAATGACCGGCCGCACAAGCGCGGCGCCCTGTCCATGGCCAAGATGCCGAAGGAAACCAATAGTACGCGCAGTTTCGATGACAACGGTTCGCAGTTTTTTATCTGCGTGACTGACTGCAGCGGTCTGGATCGCCGTTACACGACCTTCGGGGAAGTGTTCCGTGGGATGGATGTGGTGGACAAGATCGTGGCGATGCCGCGTGACGAACGGGATAATCCCCTGGAGCCGGTCACGATCACAGTGACGGTAAAGGAATAAAGCTGGTAGCGGGCAGCGAACAGCGCGACC
>JANOEZ010000050.1:0-2384 GCA_031413335.1 Nitrospirota bacterium | reverse complement strand
GGAATACGGCTCCCGTCATCACCTCTTCACCCTCCGCGAAAGTCGAGCAGGGGCGGTATGAATATGCGGTGGTCGCCACCGACGTGGATAAGGACGACCTGCTCTTCAAGTTGGAAACCGCCCCGGCCGGCATGGCCATCGACAACAAGACGGGCCGGATCGACTGGCAGGTGCCACCCGGGAACAAGGACACGCAGCGGATTCGTGTCATGGTGGAGGACGGACACAAGGGCCATGCGTTCCAGGAATTCACCCTGACGCCGCCCCCGTCCTAGCCCGCTTGTCGCCGCGGTTCCGCTTTGTTAGAATGCTGCCCTGACCGTGCGTAAGATCAAGCTGCGAGAAGGCACCAACACCGCCAGCCTGTTCGGCTCCCACGACCGTCATCTGAAGCTGATCGAAGAAGAATTGGGCGTGCAGATTTCTGCGCGCGGCGACGAGGTGGCATTGGACGGCGCGCCTGCCGCCGTGCAACAGGCCGAGCGGGCGATCCAGGAACTGGCCGCCCTGACCGCCGAGGGCTATGAGCTGCGTCCCGACGACGTCGCGTGTGCCGTGAAGGCGGCGCGTGGCGGGCAGGAGGCGCCGCTCAAGGAATTGCTGCTCGGCACCGTGCCGATTGCCACGAAAAAACGGTTCGTCGTGCCCAAGTCGGCCACGCAAAAAACCTATATCGAGGCGATTCAGAAATACGACATCGTCCTCGGCATCGGGCCGGCCGGGACCGGCAAAACGTATTTGGCGATGGCGATGGCGGTGGCCGCGCTGACGAAGCACGAGGTCAGCCGGATCATCCTGGCGCGGCCGGCGGTGGAGGCGGGCGAGAAGCTCGGCTTCCTGCCCGGCGACATGTTCGCCAAGATCAATCCCTACCTCCGGCCTCTCTATGATGCGCTCTATGACATGATGGACGTGGAGCGGGCGAACCGGCTGATCGAGCGCGGCGAGATCGAAATCGCGCCGCTGGCCTTCATGCGCGGCCGGACGCTCAACGATTCGTTCGTGATTCTCGACGAGGCGCAAAACGCCACCGCCGAGCAGATGAAAATGTTCCTGACCCGGCTGGGATTCAACTCCAAGGCCGTGATCACCGGCGACATCACCCAGGTGGACCTGCCCTCCGATCGCCGGTCCGGCCTCATCGAGGTGCGGGATATCCTGCAGGGGATTCCCGGCATCGAGTTCGTCTATTTCGACGAGCGGGACGTCGTCCGGCACAAACTGGTCCAGGAAATCATCAAGGCCTACGACCGGCACCAGCCGCTGGCCTCCGGGCCGCGCGGCGCCAAGTCTCAGCCGCCTCGGCCCAAATCCGGCCACGGCGAAAATCAGCAACCCCACTAGCGCCAGGACTATTCATGCATGCCTACTGCGGCGCTCGATTCTCTCGCCCGGCGTGGCTTTTCTCGTTCGGTCTCCTCGACGTGCAGGGAGTACGCCTGCGTCGTCCTCGCTTGCGAGAAGCCCCGGCGGGCTTCGGTCTCAATCGCCTCGCGACGGCATTCCTGAATAATCCTGACGTATGCCTGTAATTCTCAGTAGCCGGCTTCGCCGTCGCCGGTTGCGCCTGCCCAGGTTGCAAACCCTTGCCGAGAACATTCTCCGTGCGGCGGGCGCCGCTCGCGCCGAACTCAGTCTGCTGCTGGTCGGCGACCGGTCCATGCGCCGGATGAACCGCGTGTATCGTGGCAAGGATCGCACCACCGACGTCCTGGCCTTTCCGGCTCATAAAACGTTTAAACGGGTCACGGGTTACGGATCACGGATCACGTCTTCGACGTTAGGCGATGTCGTGATTTCGATTCCGCAGGCGGAACGGCAGGCGGCGCGGGCCGGCCATGCGCTCGAGCATGAACTCACCGTGCTCGTGGTCCACGGTCTGTTGCATCTCCTCGGCTACGATCATGAGCGGAGCGCGCGCGAAGCGCGTCGCATGAGCCTGCGTGAGCGCGCCATTCTGCGCGCAATTGGGTAGCGAGCAGCGAATAGCAAGTAGCGAATAGCTTCGGATTTCTGGCTACCCGCTACCTTCTACTAGCTACTCGCTGGAATCAAAAAATGAGCTTGTTTGCGCGCCTTCACGACGGCTTATCGAAAACACGCGCGGCCTTGAGCCGGACGCTGGACCGGATCGCCGGCCGCGCGCTCGATCCCGCTGCGCAGGAAGAATTGGAAGCCGCGCTGCTCGCGTCCGACATCGGCGTCCAGACCGTCTCGAAATTGATGGACCGCCTCCGGGAACAGGGGCGCACAGCGGAGGATGCGCGCGCCGTCATGCACGCGACCATTCTGGACACGCTGCAAAGCGGGCAACGCGATTCGATCGAGCAGCAAATCAAAAACAGTTCCAAGCCGTTCGTGATTCTTGCCGTCGGCGTCAACGG
>JANOEZ010000049.1:0-2940 GCA_031413335.1 Nitrospirota bacterium | reverse complement strand
TGCAGCGTGCCATGACCGTGACACGCTGTGCAGCGACGCGATAGTTGCTCCTCATTGATACCCAATGCTTGAGCATCTTCACTCGCTGCATAAAGTCGGCGCAGTGGTTGATCGAGGTTGAGAAATACAGCCACGCTGTGTATCCCTGCCCTGCTCTGGTCAATGATGATCACGCGCTCCGGCGCGCCAGTGATTTCATCGTGTTTGCCGGGGTCAACAGGCTCTTGTGCGATGGAGGTGGTGTGTAGTTACTGTTGTGACGATCGGTCACCGCCGAGACGTGTACCGTTGATCAAGCAGACATGGGGAAGAAGAAACCGGGCCATTCCCCATTCCGCCGCGCTGACTCTCTTCCGCCTTCCATAACGTCAGACTGGACTTTGCCTGCCATCCGCCCCTATGCTTTGGTATGACTCCGTGGCGCGCGAGGCACACCGTGAAGGAGAGACCCTGATGAAAACAGAGCACGAATCGCAGTTGCAATCCCTCATGCAGAAATTTGACGAGAAACTGGCGAAGTCCAGGGACGCCAAGGACCGGCAGCAATCTGCCGACGATGCCTTCTACCTGGAGTTCAAGCGGGTCCGGACGGAGATCATTCGTCCGGCGATGGACGATATCAGCACCCAGCTCAAGGCCAAGGGCCATACGATTGAAATCGCGGAAGTCGGCGACGAGCGCAGCAAGCGGGACGCCAAGATCACCCTGCGCGTCGCGATCGGCGGCGCACCCCATTCCGCTTATATCCCGGAAAACGCCGCCGCGGTGTCCTTCTGCCACACGGGGCACACGACCGTCTCGATTCAAGCAAGTACGCCCTCTCAGCACAAGAGTGGCTTTGCGGGATCGCGCGGGCAGTATGCGCTCGCCGAAATCACGACCGAGATGGTGGAGAAAAAGATTCTCGAGGTGCTCGAGGAAGTGTTTTGCCCTGGTGCCGCACGGGTCTGACACACCCTCAGACCTCGCCACACGGGTAGACACACGGGGACAGTCTCTCTTGCTCTGACCTGCAGTCCGATCCCTCCATGCGAACGCCGGCGCCGACATCCCGCACGCTCGTCTTCAATAAACCCTACGGGGTGCTGCCGTGCTTTACCGATCCGACGGGACGGCCGACGCTGGCCGACTTTGTGGCGGTGCCGGGGGTCTATGCGGCCGGGCGCCTGGATCAGGACAGCGAGGGACTGATGGTGCTGACGTCGGATGGCGCGCTGGCGCATACCATCACCGACCCGCGGCACCACTTGCCCAAGGTCTATCTGGCCCAGGTGGAGCGCGTGCCGGACGAGGCGGCGCTGACGCGGCTGCGGGAGGGCGTCCTGCTCAAGGGCATCAGCACGAGGCCCGCGGAGGTGCAGGTGCTGCCGGAGGCGCCGGCGTGTCCCGATCGCCCCGTGCCGATCCGGTTCCGCAAGTCCGTGCCGACCGCCTGGCTGCGGATCACGCTGCGCGAGGGGATGAACCGGCAGGTGCGAAGGATGACGGCTGCGGTGGGGCATCCGACGGTGCGGCTGATTCGCATTGCGATCGGGCCGCTGGCGCTGGGCGATCTTCCGCCCGGCCAGTGGCGGGAATTAACGAGCCGTGAGATCGAGCAGATCTATCTGGCAGGACGTAAAAAGTGACAAGTGAGAGGTGACAGGTAGGCAACCCTGCCTCGCGCCGCGCTCCTTGACTCCCTCCCCCAATCGGCCTAGCCTTTCGTGTCATCTGATCGTCGCTCGTGACGCACTATTCGACTCACAACAGGGGGAGTATCATGCACAACAACATACGACGGATTCACGATGGGATTGTCGGCGCCGTGGTGGCGGGAGGGACCGCATTGGGCTACTACGTGGACCCCATGTGGTTGCTCGTGCCGGGTGTGCTGGGTGTCGTCCTCGTGCAGAGCGGGTTGACGGGGTTCTGCCCGTTGTACTTCGTCCTGAACCGGACGTGCGGGGCTGAGTCCGCCTGCGGCCACGCGGCTCATCCGGCCAAATAGGCCGTATTGGACGACCCCACGAGAGGGTCTGCACCGATGGATGAGGGGTGCCGGTTCGATCGGACGGATGGCAGACCCCACTTGTCTTTCTGTGGATATCTCCAGAGGGAAAAGTCACGATTTCTGCTGGGAGGGGATTGACTTTTTCCTCTGGATGCCGCATTCTCCGCGTCAACTGCACGGGATGTGCGGTGCGATTGACCCCCACTTATTAATCATCGAAAGGAGATCAGACCAATGGCCAAAGCAAAGAGGAAACCCAGCGCTGCGTTCATGAAACCGATGAACCCCAGCGCCGCGCTCGGCGAGGTGATCGGCACCAAGGCGATGCCGCGCACCGAGGTGACCAAGAAGATCTGGCAGTACATCAAGCGCCACAAGCTGCAGGACAAGAAGAACCGGCGCATGATCAACGCCGACGAGGCGCTCAAGGTCGTGTTCGGCGGCAAGAAGCAGGTGTCGATGTTCGAGATGACGAAGCTCGTCAGCAGGCACCTGAAGTAGACCGCAGTTCGTGCTGGACCCCGCGGCGCTCACGCGCACCGGGGACGAATACAAAACGGTGTCGGGTTCCACGAATGTGGCGCCCGGCACCGTTTTCGTTTCCCGGTGTGGAGACACCCGCAGGAACGAACGCCTGACGCGCTCCATCTCACTTTATGGTATAGCGTAGGCTGGTCTCCAGCTGCACGCGGAGCAGGAGGGTGAGTGGTGGCACCAGATCATCCGGAGTTGCTCCAGGCTTTTTTTGGCAAGGGCGTTTTTCGCGGCAGCTGCCCGGCCTGCATGGCGTCACATAATTTTTTGCCCGCGGAATTCACGAGCAAGACGATTGCCTACACCTGCCCGTGCGGCCGTTCCTACCATGTCCTGCCGCTGGGTCTGCGCGGCGGCCACGCTGCGCAGCCCTGACCGTTTTCGCGCAGAGGCGTATCGTGCGCCGCAATCCC
>JANOEZ010000048.1:0-1394 GCA_031413335.1 Nitrospirota bacterium | reverse complement strand
CCTCCAATCGGTCCCGCAATCCGGTCCAGGCAAGGATTGACTTGTGTGCGGCTTTTGAATAGGCTGCACCCGCAAGAGCCCGCATTGTTCATGACGGTTCGTGACGAAATTTCGGAGTCGCTTGGCGAGACGGGCACGCGGAGGTGCGAGAGACCGAAGCGTACTTGAAACAGTACGTTGAGGTCGCAACGGCGAGCCTGCCCGCTTGGCTGCCTACAATCCGCAGCCAAGCTTGTCGCAGCCGAAAATCCGCAATTGCAGTAGAAGCGTTCATGAATAATGCGGGCTAACCTGTGAGGCTCCCGGTGTTCGGACGGACTTTCAAGCTTCTGTTCTCCGATGCTGCTCTTGGCGGCTTCGTCACCCTCCTGTGTCTGATCGCCTATTTTGGCGACTGGCCCCTGCTCCATTCCATCGAAGCCTGGACCTACGACATACGGATCCCGCTGCGCGCCAATCCCAAACCGTCCGATCAGATCGTCATCGTCGGCGTGGATGAAGAAAGCCTGACCCGGATCGGGCGCTGGCCCTGGCCGCGGTCCGTGATCGGAGAACTGCTCGACATCCTGCGCGAAAGCGGCGCCAAGGTGATCGGCGTCGGATTCGTCTTCTCCGAACCGGACCAGAACCAGGGCTTGCAGGAAGTGCGGGCGATCCGAAGAGAATTGTCCCTCCAGGGCCAAGCTGGACAGAAACCCAAACCTGGCTCGAAGCCCCGCGAAGGCGACGCGCGCGCCCAGGACATGCTCCGCATGACCCTCGATCTGCTCGGCGAAGCAGAGGTGCGCCTGGACCATGACGCGAAATTGAAAGCCACCTTCCAGCGCACGCCGCAGATCGTCATGCCGATGTTCATGGAGCCGGGCAAACCGGGTGGCGAAGCGGAAGACATTTCGAAGCCCGTGCTGGCGAACGCCGTCGCGCCCCCCACGCCCCTCTTGAGCGCCGACACGCTCCTCCAACTCGAAACGCGGAAGCTGATCCCACCATTGCCCGCGTTTTTGCCGGACGGCGTGGCCGTCGGCCATCTCACCATGTCCGAAGACCGTGACGGCAAGGTCCGCCAGGAACAATTGGTCCTCGAGCATCGTGGCCGTCTGTATCCGTCGTTTGCCCTGCGCATTCTCAGCCTGTATCTCAATATTCCACCCGGCCAGATCGCGATCCAGCCGGAGCACGCTGTGACAGTGGGCGCCATCCGGATTCCGGTCGACGCCACGATGCGGATGCCCATCAGCTTCAACGGACCGGCGGGGACGTTCAAAACTGTGCCGGCCCACGCGGTGTTGACGGGACAGGTGTTGCCGGAAACATTCCGCGGTAAGCTGGTCCTGCTGGGATGAAAAACGAATCTATCTTCGCCATGGCTACCGCATGGTGATCTACCGGGATCC
>JANOEZ010000047.1:0-2169 GCA_031413335.1 Nitrospirota bacterium | reverse complement strand
GCACGCCGTGCAAACCGGCACGCTGCCGGTCGTCTCGGGTCAGGACGGAGAAGCGGCGCTCTCGCTGGCCTATCGGGTGCTCGAGGAGATTCGGGCTAGGGGGGTAACGGGATAGCGGGGTAGCAAGATACTGTTACCCCTTTACCCCCATACCCCTTTATCCCGCGAGGCTGCTTATACCACGGATTTTCATCGTGACCGGTGAAGCCTCGGGGGACGTGCATGGCGCCAATCTGGCGGGCGCCCTCCGGTTGCTCCAGCCCGATGTCGAGCTGATCGGGGTCGGAGGAAGCCGCATGCAGGCCGCTGGCGTCACGTTGCTGCCGGGCATCCGGCGGGTGGACACGATGGGACTGTCCCTGGGGCTGGCCCACCTGCGTGCCGGCATGCACAATCTGGTCACCTTGACGCAGTATCTCCGCCATACGACGCTGGACGCCGTGGTGTTCATCGATCATCCCGGCATCAATCTTCGCCTGGCCCGCGTGGCGAAATGGGTCGGGCAGCGGGTGATCTATTACATCGCGCCGCAGGTCTGGGCCTGGGCACCCATCCGCATGCGGTTGATTCGCAGACGGGTCGATCACGCGGTGGTGATTCTGCCGTTCGAGGAGGCGCTCTACCGGAAGGCCGGCGTGCGGTGCACGTTCGTCGGGCATCCGCTGCTGGATGAGGTGGCGCTGTCCTATGATCGGGATGAGTTGCGCAAGCGATTCGGAGTGGACGCATCGGCGCCGGTGGTGGGGCTCCTGCCGGGCAGTCGGGTGAGTGAGGTGCGTGCGCTCTTCCCGGTGATGCTGCAGGCCGCCGCGCAACTGGTCCGGCGGCATCCGGGCGCGCAGTTCATCGTCGCACAGGCTCCGTCGATCACGGGCGAATTGCTGGCGACGCTGTCGGCTGAGGCAGGTGTGAAGGTGCACGTGGCGAAGGATCAGGCCAGCGAAGTCATGGCTGCGTCCGATGTCTTATTGGTGGCGTCGGGGACGGCGACGCTGCAGGCCGCGGTCATCGGGACGCCGATGGTCCTGACCTATCGCACGGCATGGCTGAACTACTGGCTGGCGCGCTGGCTGATCAGGATTCCATGGATCGGGCTGGTGAATATTGTCGCGGGCCGGAGCATTGTGACGGAATTGATCCAGCACGAAGCCACGCCCGAGCGGATGAGCGCGGAGGTCTCCCGGTTGCTGGCCAATAGACAGGCGGCAGGCGAAATGCGTGCGGAGTTGCGCAAGATCCGTGAGGCGCTCGGATCGCCCGGCGCGTCCCGACGGGCTGCGGCCGTGGTTCTGGCGGAGTGTCGCGCATGAAATTGTGGCTGAGACTGATCCGGTATCTGTTTCGTTATCGCGTCCGGCTGATCGCCTCTTTCGCCTGTTCCGGAATGGTGGCGGCGTTGACCGGCGCCTATGCCTGGCTGGTCCAGCCGGTGCTGGACGATATTTTCATCCGCAAGGATGAAGTGCTGTTGACGGTGCTGCCGCTGGCGGTGTTGGCCGTGGCCACGCTCAAGGCCGCCTTCAGCTACGGGCAAAATTATCTGATGAGCTACGTAGGCAACGGCGTCGTCACCGATGTGCGGCAGGAACTGTTCCGGCAGCTGCTCCGGCTGCCGGTCAGATTTCATGATACCAACACCACCGGACGTCTGATGTCGCGGGTGGTCAACGACGTCAGCATGATGTCGAATGCTGTCGCGAACGTGTTGAAGGATCTTCTCCAGCACGGGCTGACGTTCGTGGCGATGCTCGGCGTGATGTGCTACCGCAATTGGACGCTGGCTGCCGTGTCCATCGTCGTGATTCCGCTGACGCTCGCGACCATGCTCCGGATGGGCGAGCGGCTGCGGCGCCTGGCGACGACCGGGCAGGAACGGATCGGCGACATGGCGTCGGCGCTGCAGGAGGCGCTGACCGGCATTCGCATCGTGAAAGCCTTCGGCCGGGAAGATACCGAGGAGCGGCGGTTCCAGGAGAACAACAGGGCATTGCTGCGGGCCGTTATGAAAGCGCTGCAAGTGTCGTCGCTGGGTTCCTCGCACATGGAAGTCATCGGCGTCGCGGGCGTCGCGGGGATCATCTGGTACGGCGGGTATCTGGTGATCCACGGCTCGATGACGCCCGGCGACTTCTTTTCGTTTCTGACGGCCATGTTCATGGCCTATACGCC
>JANOEZ010000046.1:0-1717 GCA_031413335.1 Nitrospirota bacterium | reverse complement strand
CAGATTAGAGATCGTAGGGACGAAATCAGACTGTGCCCGAAGGGCACCGGTCCTGCCTCCCTCGCCTCGATACCGCCAAATCCCGCAAGTCGCAACAGCCTGCTGAGGGAATTAGGATTGAAGCACGTCTCATGTGTGAAGTCGTTGTATCGATGCATGGTTCCCCAAGGGCTATCGGCATTGGGAGACTGCAGAATCAGGCGGCCACCCGGTTGTAAGGCGCTCAGACAGCCATCGATGAAGCGAAGCACTTCGTCCTTATGGAAATGTTCGATGATGTCGTATCCCGTAATGATGTCGTAAGAGGCAGGATTGTTTTCGAGATGGTCGAGCACACTTTCCAGTTTCACATTCGGGGTCACTTGCCGGGCCAGCGCGACCTGGTCCGGGCTGATATCCACTCCTGTCAGTTCGCTGTAACCTCGTTCTGAGAAGAAAAATAAGAGCTTGCCGGCCCCGCATGCAAGATCGAGGACACGGGCTTTCTTCTGCTCCGGGAGCCAGCCTCGCAGGTGATAGGCACAGGCGCGCGCCCAGCGCAAGGCTCCTTCTCGATCGAATTTCTCCCCGGCATCCTGGAAATCATGCCCGTAGTTTGAGTAGAGTCGATCGCGGTATGCTGTCTTCGTAACTGTTGTGCTATCCATGAATCACGTACCTCTCCTGCAATCTATAGTTTTGCAACGTACTATCTGACGACTCCGTCTTCGACGATAGACATGTCCTCCGGCCAAGCAGCCGTTCGATCACGAGCGGATAGGTGAAACTCCGGCTGCCGGAGCAGATCGATCGTGGGAGTCAATGCGTCGATGAATTTCCCCTCGACCGGTCTTCGTAGCACCGCATCCATCGGTTCTTGCGCCGGAAAGAGTTTGGCGATCTCCGCAGCTGCAGCCCTGGTCGAATACATTGCCTTCAACCGGCTGAGCCATTGGGGCGGCAACAAGCCCAGCACCCGTGAACCGGCCCTCCTCGCAAGAGGCTTCCCACCCAACGTTGTCAACCACTGCCTGGCCTGGCGAGAGAATAAATCCCTCGGATCTATGCCTGCCTTTTCAGCGTACCCGGCGAACTTCGGGGACACCCCGATCGCTCGGCCTTCATACTCGAATACCTCTTTCCAGGACCATTGCGGCACATTCATCAAGTCGTACGTTCCAGGCGTCACGCTTCCAGTCGCCACTTTCAAAATCGCGTCCACAATGGTGGCGACATGCACCGTATTCGATGCGCGCCCAAGGTCGGGAACAGAAATAGCATGTAACGCGATCCCTTCACGAATTTGCCGCGTAATGCCCTGGAGTTCGCCGCATACATGGCCAAGCCGAAAAATGTACGTGTCGCGTCCGAATCGTTTCCCGGAAGCTTGCGCAACTTTCTCGCAACGGCTCTTTTCCCTTCCATACAAGTCGCGACAGACAATCTTCTGATGTACTTGCGCGTCTCCGTATACCGACATGGTGCTGAAGTAGATGTGCTTCCCTGACCTCGGAATACACTGCGCGACATTACAGATCAGCCTGTTGTGGAGATCCATCGCCTCTCGATAGTCGGGTGCTAAACTTACCAGCGCGAAGTTCGCAATCACGTCGCAGTCGCCCAGAAGACGGTGTGCGTCACCGGAGTCTGTGAGTTGTCCGTGGCGGCATGCCAGCCCGCTGAATCTGAGAAACGCGGATCCCATCCTATTGCGGCAGACCGGTACGACTTCCACCTT
>JANOEZ010000045.1:0-3100 GCA_031413335.1 Nitrospirota bacterium | reverse complement strand
CCGCCCGAGGCGGTCAGGATCAGCCGTCGGATGTCTTCCTGGCGGTGCCCCTCCATGGATTGAAAGATGGCGCTGTGCTCACTGTCCACCGGAAAGATTTTAACGCCGTGTGTGCGCGCTTCCTCCTGCATCAACTGGCCGGCCATGACCATCGGTTCCTTGTTGGCCAGGGCCACGTGCTTACTGGTGCGGATGGCAGCCAGCGTGGGCAGCAACCCGGCCCCTCCGACGATGGCCGAAATCACCAGTTCGCCTTCCGGCATCCGGGCCACGTCTGCGACGCCGTCCGGACCGGAGAGGATTTCGACGGAGAGCCCTTTGCAGCGGCTCGTGAGTCGCGTGGCTGCGGCCGGGTCGGCCAGGGCGACCTTGGCCGGCTTGAAGCGGCGGATCTGCTCCTCCAGCTGAACATCCTTGGTCGCGGCGGTCAGTCCGACCACCTGAAACTCGTTCGGAAACTTGGACACGATGTCCAGCGTGCTGGTGCCGATGGAGCCGGTGGAGCCAAGAATAATGATGCGTTTCATACAAATACCGCTAGGCGTCAGGAGTCAGGCGCAAGGTGTCACAACCATGCATCTTGGGGGTTGGCCTGACGCCTCACGTCCCTTTCACTAAGACTATATAATAATAGAAAGCGGGGGCGGTGAACAACAGGCTGTCGAGCCGGTCCAGCAGGCCGCCGTGTCCTGGAATGACAGTTCCGGAATCTTTGACGCCGGCGCCGCGCTTCATGGCCGATTCGGCCAGGTCGCCCAGCAGGCCGGCGATGGTCAGGAGGCAGGCGACAGCCGCACAATCCGCCATCGTCAACGAAGGCAGAAACCAGGCTTGCGTGAGAACGGCAGCCAGTCCGGCTGCGATCAACCCGCCGGCCAGCCCTTCCACCGTTTTGTTCGGGCTGATGGTGGGAGCCAGCTTGTGGCGGCCCAGGCTTGTCCCGACGTAATAGGCGCCGGTGTCGGCAGCCCACGTGATCAGGAACAGGCCGAAAATGAGAAATTCGCCTTCGGGCATGGCGCGGGTCAGCAACAGATGCCCGAGGCACAGACCGATGTAGAGGGGCCCGAAGGCCACGATAGCCGGATCCATCAAACCATGCGTCACCGTTCGCCGCGCACAGAGCCGGTGCAGCAGAGCGCCGATGACGATCGCCAGCACGAGGGTTCGCTCAGGAATGCCGCCTGGCCACTGAAAGGAGGCCAGGATCAGCGCAGTCGCGCCAAACCCGAACGTCATGACGGCAGCCGGCAGACCCTCATCGCGAAAGTGCAACCGGTAGAATTCCGCCACGGCGAGCAGGGCGGCGATGGCGACCAGCGCAAAAAATGCGACCGGCGGAGCGTAGCGGACCAGGGCATAGAACAGCGGGAGGAACACGAGGGCGGCATAGACCCGCCGGTTGTCCCATCGTTTCGTTGTCATTGAAGGTACACGCGCTGGCTGAGGGTGTGTGCGACGGCGATGAGTCTGGGACTCACGTACGGCTATGAGAGTGAGTGCCGGGAACCCGGCCGCCAAATCGCCGCTCACGCTTTTGGTATTCGAGCAACGCGAGCACTGCCTCGCGCCTCCGGAAATCCGGCCACAACGTCGGGGTAAAGTACATTTCGGTATAGGCGAGCTGCCAGAGCAGGAAGTTGCTGATACGGGCCTCGCCACTGGTGCGAATCAGGAGGTCCGGGTCCGGCAGGCCGTGAGTCGACAGGTAGCCGGCCAGCAACGATTCATCGATGGCTTCGGGCTGAACCTTTCCGTCTTTGCAATCCTGCGCCAGTTGCCGGACCGCTTCCACGATCTCGGAGCGGCTGCCGTAGCTCAAGGCCACGGTCAGATTCAGCTTGTCCAGATGTGCCGTGTTCCGTTCGACTTTCCGGACCCAGTTGTATGCGGAAGAGGGCATGCTGTCGATTTGTCCGATCGCTCTGAATCGCACGCCGGTTTCGATGAGCGCATCCATTTCGCGCTGCAAATACTGTTCGAGCAGCATCATCAAGGCATTGGTCTCGAGAGCCGGCCGTTTCCAGTTTTCTTGCGAGAACGCATAAATCGTGAGGGCCTTGATGCCGAAGTCGCAGCACAGGGTGATCATGTCGCGAACTGACTTGATGCCTTCGGTGTGCCCGGCAATGCGGGGCAGGCCGCGGAGTTCGGCCCAGCGGCCGTTCCCGTCCATGATGATCGCGATATGCCGGGGCAGCGTGTTGCGGTCCAGCAGCGCCAGCAGTTCGGCTTCCGACAGGTGGTCAGTATTCGCCGTTGCGTCCTTATCCGCCACTGCCGACCGTCCTTTCCGTTGAAATCAGCCCGTTGGAAGACCGCATGCGAGGTGACTGTAGTCTAGTTGGCAGGGTCGGAAAAGTCAACGATATTTGCCAGGAAAAGCATGGGGTTCTGCGCGATCCGGTCATTGCGCGGCTGCGAAGGGATCAGTTATACTCCCTCGCGCATAGCACCTGAAGGAGTACGATGCAGATCCAACCGAACACGACATTGGCGAACACTGAATTGGCCCATTTTGGTCTCACTGAACAGGAAATCCAGCATACGCTGGGCGTCGTCAAGGTCCGGGATGTGGATTATGCCGATCTGTATTTCGAATCCTGCCTGTCTGAGTCCGTGTCGATGGAAGAAGGCCTTGTCAAACGCGCGGTCAAGAGCGTGTCACAGGGGGCCGGTGTCCGGGCAACGGCTGGCGAGAAAACCGGGTTTGCCTATTCGGACGAACTGACCAAGCGTGACCTGGAGATCGCCGCCAGCACGGCCCGCTACATCGCCCAGTCGCCGAAAGGCGAGCAGCCGGTTCCGGTGACCCATCGCGCGAAACCGACCCGCGATCTCTATCCGGCCGAGGCGCCGATCTCGGAGGTGGCCACGGCGGAGCGTGTGGATCTGCTGAATTCGGTGGACGCCGAAGCCCGCCGCTACGATCCTCGCATCAAAAACGTGATGGCCTCGTTCAATACGGAATACAAGATCGTGATGGTGGCGACGACGGACGGCCGGATGGTCGGGGATGTCCAGCCCCTGTCCCGTCTGCAAGTCACCTGCATCGCCGAGGAGAATGGGAACCGCCAGATCGGGACGTTCGGCGGGGGCG
>JANOEZ010000044.1:0-1076 GCA_031413335.1 Nitrospirota bacterium | reverse complement strand
AACGGCAGCCAGTCGGACCGGGTGCCTGGGACCATTACCTCTCCACAACCGAAGCCGTAAAATGTTGAGTGCCCCTGGAAGAGGGAAACGGGGACATGCAAGATTTGCAAGATACTCACTACTGGGGCAGCCCACGAAATGTGGCGAAGCGTTAACGGTGACAGACTTTCAAGCGGTCTGTCACCGTTCCATTTTTTAATAGCGGCTGGAAGGGATGAACGCGGAGGCGTTCGGCATGGCGGGTTCATGGCGCTATGGGCTGTGGGAGTGCCGCGAGCCGCTCCGGTGGTCCGATGAGGCGAGCGGCCAACAGTACGACTGGACGGCCGTGTGGGGTCAACGCATCATGCCGACGCCGGAGCAGTTCGCCCTTCGTCAGCCGATTCAGCCGAGCATCTGCTTTAAGGTGTTCGCGGATTTCCAGGCGGCGTCGGTGGTCGCGGCTAGGAACGTCACGTGGCCCATTTTGCGGCCGGGGCGGACGGATTTCTTGCCATAGACGTGCAGTTTCGCGCCTGACTGACGCAGAAACGTCTGAATCTCCGCATCGGCCGTCGCCTTCGTAACATCCTCGCTGATCAGGTTCACCATCACGGCGGGGCTTATCAGCTTGATTTCGCCCAGCGGCAGGCCGCAGACGGCGCGAACCTGCTGCTCGAACTGCGAGACCGTGCAGGCGTCGAGCGTGTAGTGCCCTGAATTATGCGGACGCGGAGCCACTTCGTTGACGAAGAGTCTCCCGTCCTTCATCAGAAACAACTCGACGCAGAAGACGCCGATGCCGTCCAGGGCATCAATTACCGAACCAGCCAGCGCGGCGGCCTGCCTGGAAATTTCCGGGTCGATCGCAGCCGGCACGCGGGTCGTTCTGAGAATGCCGGCCTCGTGGACATTCTCCGCCACCGGATAGAACCGGCGGTCCCCGTCCGAACCACGGACCACCAGCGAGGGCCAGCAGCAAGGATTCCAAGTCGTCCCACACATTGCCAATGCCACTGCCCTTGATCAATTGATCAAGACGAATGCTGGCTTCCAGCAGCCGTGCCAGGCGTGCCACCGGATGCCGCAGCAGGGCG
>JANOEZ010000043.1:0-1740 GCA_031413335.1 Nitrospirota bacterium | reverse complement strand
CCACCAGCGTCTCGCCCGCAGCGGCCACGCACCCGATGTGGTCGGCAACCGCGATGCGGCGGCGCACGGCCAAGGTTTCCGCGTCGATTTCGACCAGCACCGCCGAGCTGCTGGGCTTCATTTCGGCCGGCTTTCACCCTTTCCGACAGGCGGCGCAGGTGAAAGTTGCAGGGCATGACCTCGATCCAGGTATTGGCCACGCCCACGAGCGGACGGGATAAGTCCGCGTCGGTGAACCCGACGGCCTTGAGCATGGCGCGGGCTGGTGCGCGTCCCGGTCCGTCTAATAGGTCACGACTTTTTTGTCGGGGATCGATTGTCATTGCCTCTCCTTGGTCAACGTATGTGCCGGGCAGGCAATTTCTCACAGATGGGGGAGGGGGGTCAACCGGGACGGAATAGCTAATCCTCCGGTGCGCCGGTGTCGTCGTAATATTTTTCGCGGTAGATTGGGCAGAGCCCCTTCTTATTGATGAGCGCCATCACGTCGGCGATCATCGCGCTATTGCCGCACAGATAGACGGACAGGTTCGCCACCGACCGCACATGTTCGTCGATCAGCCTGGTCACGCGGCCCGCCGCTCCGGTCCACCCCGGCTCGGGACGTGAGAGGGTGGTGAAGGCTGTGAAGTTGGCGTACTTCCTGGCCAGCGCTGCCAGCTCGTCCTGGTAATAGAGATCCTTCTCGCTGCGCAATCCCCAAAAGAGCGTGATCGTACGGGCATGATCCCGTTCGAGTTGGTCGTGCAGCATGGACCAGATCGGCACGATGCCGGTGCCGGTGGCCACGAACAAGAGATCCCTGGCCGGGTCGTCCCGAAGATAAAAGTTCCCGGCCGGCCCCTTGAACTTCACCTCGCTGCCTTTCTTGAGGCTGAACAGGTACGTCGAGCCGGGTCCATCTGGCACGAGATTGAGCAGCAGTGTCACAGTCTCCTGCTCGCTGGGCGGGGACAGGATCGAATAGGGGCGGGAGACTTTCCGTCCGGTCTTTGGATTCGCGACCTCGAAAGACACGAATTGCCCGGCCTTGAAGGCGATCTCGTCCGGCTCGCGTAACGCAAACCGGATCTCCCTCACGTCATGCGTGAGATTGCGGATACTATCGACTCTGGCTTTGAACAGTTGCAGGGCCATCAGAATGCGACGCTCCCTGGAGGGAACATCCGCCAGGGAGCGTCGTCCGTCCGTCAGATGAAAAGGGTCAGCGCTCCCTTACTTGCCCTTTCCCTTGTGTTTTTTCTCGTCCTTCTTATCCTCGACATCGATCACGGCGCCTGTCGCGGCATCAATGTGGACTTCGGAGACTTTGCCGTCCGCACCGACGATCTCCACTTCCCAGATCGTCTTGTCGTGCTTCTTTTCCAGCTCGGCTTCGACCACCGTGCCCTGGACCTTTTCCGTGGCGGTCTTGATCGCCTGGTCCACGGTGACCTTCGCATCCTTCGCGAGGTCGGCGATGTTGGGCTCCTCCTCGTGCTTGCCTTTCTTATCGCTCCAGGCCGGCCCGGTCGCGATGAGGCTGATCCCGACGAGCAATGCAAAAACTGCGATTCCGATTTCGACTTTCTTCATGGGTGCTCTCCTTTGTGTGAATGATTGTTCAGCGCGCCGGGCCCATATGTTCCGCGCCCGGCTTCATGCCCTGGCCCATCCGGTGTTCGCCCCGTTTCTTCATCATCTTCTCATGTTCGGCCTTTTCTTTCTCACGCTGTTCCGGGGTCAGCAGCGCCATGGCAG
>JANOEZ010000042.1:0-1061 GCA_031413335.1 Nitrospirota bacterium | reverse complement strand
AGGCTGACTGAGCAGCGTCATGTAGGCCCCGACAATCGGAATCAATATTGCGTGACTGTATTCTTCCGAGTTCCAATGACCGACGAGCCACTCCATTGCAGCCGGGTAGCCGAACCACAAGGCTCCGAGCGGCACTAACAGCGATACAAGATAGATTGTGACCATGTGCTTTTACTCCGGCTCAGAGATTCGTCTTGGCACAACAGCTACTCACGAGGTTCGCGCATTGTTGCGAAAATGCCGTGATGCTGAATATGCCGGCATGATCTGTGCTGTCCCGTGGATTCTCGATCGCGGACCTGATGGCGCCGAGGAGTTCTCCCCGGTTTTCACAGAAGACGGCATACCCGGCTGTGCCGTCCCGAAGGGGATCCATGCTGCCGTCGCCATTTCCGCCGATCACCGGAATGCCCGAGCGCATGGCCTCAAGGAAGACAATCCCGAACCCCTCCTCTGTGCTGGGCATGACGAAGACATCGGCAGTACGGTATAGATCCGGCAGCTGCGCATCGTTCACCCTGCCGATAAACTTCACGCGGTCTCCGAGACCCTGCTCCAGGGCCAGATGCTGGAGTTTTTCGCGGCCGTTTCCATCGCCTGCGACCACATAGACGAGATCGGGATATTCGCGAAGCAGATCCGGCATGACTGCAAGAACCCGGTGGTGCCCTTTGTATCGATCGTCCAGCGAAATCCGGGAAACCGTCAACAGTATCCGTTTGCCTTGGAGGCCATACTGCTCCAGTATCTGTTTCGACTTCGGCCCCGGTGAGTATCGATCGGAAACTGTGTTCGGAAGAACCCTGACTCTTTCCGGCTGGATATTTGCCCATCTGAGAAACCTGCGTTTCGTATATCGGCTGACGACGGTCACCAGATCGGACTGTTCCGCTCCCCAACGAACGACAGGGCGAGGACAAGTCCAGGCTTCGATCCCGTGTAACTGCAACCACAGAGGTATCTGCAACCTGCGTGCAATGACGGCCGCTAAGGGGGCCTGCAAAATATGCCCGCAAAATACCAGATCGAACGGCCCTTTCATCGTTGCAACAGTCATGGCA
>JANOEZ010000041.1:0-2112 GCA_031413335.1 Nitrospirota bacterium | reverse complement strand
CCAATACCTACAAGTTCGCTCGGCGAACGAAGCCGAAAGAGGTGCTCAGGGAAATGGTCGAGAGCCTGCGGGATGTTTTTACGTCCGAACTGCAGCAGCGGGCGCAGGAGATTCATCTGACTCCGCATCAAGTCCTCACCTTGGCCTCGGTCATCGAGAAGGAAACCGGCTCGGCGGAGGAGCGGGAGTTGATCTCAGCTGTGTTCCACAACCGACTGCGGCGCGGCATTCCGCTGCAAAGCGACCCGACGGTGATCTACGGGCTGGATTCGTTCGACGGGAATATCCGGAAGAAAGACCTCGATTCGAAAAGCCCCTACAATACCTACCGGGTCCGGGGCCTCCCGCCGGGCCCGATCGCCAACCCGGGCCTGGGGTCCATCCGGGCCGCCCTGTACCCTGCGCCCAGCAAGCACCTCTACTTTGTTTCCCGGAACGACGGGACGCACCAATTTTCAGCAACACTTGCAGAGCACAACCGAGCTGTGGATAAATACCAGCGGCACCGGGCGGCAAAGACGACACGGCGATCGCTATGATCAGACTGCTGGCCAACATCGTTCGACGACTGCTCGTTCTCGTCCGGGGCCGCATTTCGCCCGCCGATTCGGCGATTCCCCTCCAGGCGGCGGCTCCCGTCAATCTCGATTTCGATAAATTCACGCGGGGCATCGACAACGTCCATGTGGACGTGCGGCTGAGTCCCGCGTTCATGACGGCCGCCGCGCGCCTCGTCGCCAATCTCCTGGAATACCAGCTCTGGCGTGGACAGAGCGGCGGGAAATCTCCGGATATGGAGGAGTTCAAGGGCGCCTACGGCCAGATGATCCAGGCGGCGATTCATCGCGCCAAAATGCAGCGCCTGCTGCCGCTGGTCGAACTGGCGCAGGTGGCGGCGCTCAAGTTCGTGCTCAGTTATGTGCAGGTGGCGTTGGAACAGGCCAAGCAGCGGCTGCGCAAGGCGGCCACGACGACGACGGACGCCGATCGGCAGGCCGTAGCCGACCAGACGGTCTGGTTCACGCGGAACCGGGGCAAGCTGCACTACACGGTGACCGGCCAGGTGCTGGAACAAATCCGCAAGGTCGAGGCCGGTCTGCTGGGCGATTTGCGCCAGTCGCTGCACGGCGACCGGTGGACGCTACCCGAACACGTACTGATCAACCCGTTGCTCTGCGGCGAGAGTGCCATGGACGACGAGCTGCTCCTGAAACATTACGTTCTCGTGACGCAGGGACCTGACCAATTGTACTCGTTCGCCCAACTGGATCGTTTTCTGATGTATCTGTTCTGGCGGCGCAAGCCCGTGACGGCAGTGGAGCAGGCGCTTGTCGGCGCGACCCGGGATCGCGATGCGTTGATCGCCGAGCAAAACCGGATCAAGAAGAAGCGCGGGTGGACAACGAGCGCCACCAAAACCGGACAGTTCGATTCCCAGGTGGCGGCGCTGGAGGAAAAGATCAGGGATGCGACGGCCGCGCTCGGGCAGGCGCAGGCGGCCTACGCGCAGGAGAGCTATGCGTGGGCGGATGTGCCGTCGAATGCGGACTTGCTGTTCGATCGGGGGCAGTCGAAGCAGAGACTGGTGGCCGCGCAGAAGGAGGCCAAGGATCAGCAGGCCATCGTGGCCTGGAAACGCCAGCACAAGTTCCAACGGCGACTGTTTCGGGCTGTGGAGCTGCAAGTCGGCGACAGCGGGTTGCTGACCTCGATCGCGGCCTCCTATGAAGCGGCGGCGACGTTCAAAAATCTGGTCGGTGTTGTGACCGCTCAGCCACTCCACCAGTATCTGTCGAACCCCGCCAGCCGGGGCGAGGTCAGGCAGAAAATCAAAGAAAAGTTTCCATCCGCTGACTGCGCCGAGACCTTCGAGATACTGGACGATGCGGCCAAACGCGTGGACCGTCTGGGCGATAAGGAGCGCCGCGCCTGTCTGGTGCGGTTCCTGCGTGATTTTCTGACGTTGCGCCGGGATCTCCAGGGTTATCACCGCGTGCAGAAGGCCATGGCGCAGATTCAGCTGCTGGAGGATCCGAACCATCTCAAGCTGTCGAAGGCCAACAACACGCTGAACGAATTTCTGGCGACGAAGGAGGAAGGCGCAGTTTCCAA
>JANOEZ010000040.1:0-1712 GCA_031413335.1 Nitrospirota bacterium | reverse complement strand
CCGCGCTGGCCATCAATCCGGCTGCAGCGCCGCCGGTGACCGCCGAGATGGGGACTGACGGGGTGCAGCGGGCGACCATTATCCTCGACAGCTATTCCTATGCGCCGGGTCATCTCATTGTCCAGGCCGGCAAGCCGGTCGAGTTGACCCTGACCAGCGTGACCACCCTCGTTCCCCACAACTTCATTCTGAAAGATCCGGCGGTCGGGTTGAACGTTGAGAAGGACGTAAGCGCCGGCAAGACCGACAAGGTGACCTTCACGCCCACGCAGGCTGGAACCGTGACCTTCTATTGCGACCGGCGGCTGTGGCCGATGCCGAGCCATCGGGACAAGGGCATGGAAGGCAAGCTCGAAGTCCGATAGGGTGTTCACCACGGATACCAATCCCTCCAAGCGCGCACTGCTGCGCGATATTCTGAAACAGGTTTCCCGTTCCTTCTACCTGACGCTCGCCGTGGTGCCGGCCAACGTTCGGGATCAGATCGGCCTGTCCTATCTGTTTGCCAGGGCCGCCGACACGATCGCCGATACGGATATGATCGAGCGCGTGCAGCGGCTGCAATTTCTCAAGCAGTTCCGGGCCCAGTTTGCCGGCGAGCAGATCGGTTGGGATGCAATCCGTGGCATTCAGGCGGCGCTGGTTCCCCATCAGGTCGATTCCACCGAACTGGTGCTGCTCCAACGGCTGGAAGATTGCTTTAAGCTCTATCTGGAGTGTACGCAGGACGATCGAATTCGGATTCGTCGCCTGATGGGCACGTTGCCGAACGGGATGGAGATGGACCTCTTGCGCTTCCCCGGTGACACGGCCAAGGACCTGACGTCTCTCAAAACTTTCGATGACCTCGATCAATATACCTATTATGTCGCCGGCTGCGTGGGGGAGTTCTGGACCGACATGACGTGCGGACACCGGCCGGCGCTCGCCAACTGGAATGTCAAAGAGATGTCGGTCATTGGCGTGCGGTTCGGCAAAGGCTTGCAACTGACGAACATCCTTAAAGATTTGGCGAGAGACCTGCAGCGCGGGCGCTGCTACATTCCCGATGCGATGTTGAAGGCAGCCGGTCTGACTCCGAAAGACCTTCTCCGTCCGGACAAGGCCGAGGCGTTTCGGACGGTCTTGCGTCAACTACTCACGATTACACGGGAGCATCTGGATCAGGGCTGGCTCTATACGATGGCGATTCCAAGAATGGAAATCCGGCTCCGCCTGTCCTGCATGTGGCCGATTCTGTTCGCGGGAGAAACGCTGCGGCTGATCGCCCGTTCGGATGAGCTGCTGAACCCGGCGGTGACACTGAAAATCTCCCGGGGAACGGTCTATCGCATCATGGCGCTGACGACGCTGACCGGCGCCTGCGGTTACACCGGCACAGCTTACTGGGGCTGGCTGCGCAAACAGATCGTCTGACTTTTCAGACAAGAAAGCAGGGTGGTAGCGCCAGATCGCTCCCGCACCTCCGTCAGTAACAAACAGGCTCTCGGCTGACGAAGGGATGGCCGCCTTCGGTTTCGTCACGATACGTTGATGCCATGGCCTTCCCGATGCCGTACCGTTGGCCGCTCGCCTCATCGGACCAACAGAACGGCGAGCGGCACTCTGAAAGCCATTGAAGCTGTGTGCCCGCCGTGCCGAGAACCTCAGCGCCCATCCCTTCCAGCCGCTTATAAAAAAGTGGAACGGTGACAGACTTTCAAGCGGTCTGT
>JANOEZ010000039.1:0-3710 GCA_031413335.1 Nitrospirota bacterium | reverse complement strand
CCGCTCGTGATGCGTCAGGACGATCTCGGCAACGTCGGTCAGCAACGGATTGTGACGCAGCATGTCATAGCCGATGGTGGGATGTTGCTGCATGACGGTCCGTTCCGACTCCGACAGCAGTCCGGGCTTCAGCAGCACGGAGTCCGGCATGTGAATTTTCCCGATATCGTGCAGGAAGACGCCCCGTTCGAGCGTGACCAGCTCATGCTCCAACAGCCCCATCATGCGACCCAGTGTCAGGGAATAGTAGATGACGCGCTGGCAATGGGTATGCGTGCAGAGATCGCGGGCTTGCAAGGCTGCATCGAGCGCCCGGAACGTGGAACTGAGTATCGCATTCGAGGCGGAGGCTAGACTCGGGCAGGTAGAAAACCTGGGAGACGGAGACGGTGCGATTTGTTCGAGCGCTTGCATGGCGTGTGTCAGGATAGAGCAAGCCCAATGCCCCAATTCTATGATTTGTCAAATAATGCATAACTACTTGATTTCACTTAAGTTTAATATCATTAAATGCTGTCTATAGATTTGTACATTTTCGTACGAATGTATCTGAATGCGTACTAAGCCGATCAAGGCCTGTTGAGAAGATATAAAACTAGAGCGTGCCTTCAAGCATCAAATCATGCCCGATTTTCTTGATACTTAGGCGGGAAACTGAAAGGGCGCGGAGGAGATCAGGTGGGCATGAGCCACCGATGAGACCCTTGGCATCGTTGCCTCCGAGAAGCCGGGGCGCAATATAGAGGCGCAGGCCATCGACTACACCGGACTGTAGGGCTGAGGCTGCGAGCTCGCTGCCTCCTTCAATCAACAGGTGGTTGATTCCCATCCGGGCCAACTGCTTGAGACATGCGCGCAGTGAGACCTTCCCCTTTTCGCTCGGCAGGACTAGCAGGGAGATCCCTCGCCGTCTGAGACGGACAAGTCGTGCATGGGGGGCGAGGCGCGTCGTGGCCATGACGGTACCCTGTCGTAACCGGCGAGAGAGCACTTTTGCGGTCAGAGGCGTTCGAAGCCCACTGTCCATAATGATGCGGAGGGGCTGGCGGGCAATCGGACGGCCCAGTCTGACGGTGAGTTGCGGGTCGTCAGCCAACACCGTGCGGACTCCCACCATAATGGCGTCGACCTGGCTGCGGAGGTGATGGGCGTGCCGGCGGGCCTCGGGGCCGGTGATCCACTGCGATTGCCCGGCGGCTGTCGCCGTCTTGCCGTCAAGCGTCATGGCCATCTTGAGGGTGACCAATGGTCTGCCGGTTCGCATCCGATGGACGTAGCTTTCGTTGAGTTGTTCCGCCTGCCGCTCAAGGCATCCGACCGATACGCTGAGGCCGGCTCGTTTCAACCGCCGGAGCCCCTCCCCGTTCACCCGTGGGTTTGGATCGCGCATGGCGACCACGACACGGCGGATGCCGGCGGCAAGGACAGCGGGGACGCAGGGTGGCGTGCGCTTGTTGGTGTGACTGCAGGGTTCCAGCGTGACGTAGAGCGTGCCGCCTCGCGCGCGCGGTCCTGCAGCCTGAAGGGCGATCACTTCGGCATGTGGAGCGCCGGCTTTGCGGTGAAATCCCTTTCCGACGATACGCCCGCCGGTGACGACCACGGCGCCGACCATCGGATTGGGGCTGGTGCGGCCTCTGCCTCGAGCGGCGAGTTGCAGCGCCCGGGTCATGTAACGGATGTCGTGCGTGGCGGTCTTCACCGCGATCGACGGCGGGTTTTCTTGGCGGCAGGTTTGCGCGCGCGCTTGGCAGTGTCTTTATCGGCCAGCGCCGCGTGCGCGGCGGCCAGACGCGCAATGGCGACACGATAGGGCGAGCAGCTGACGTAGTCCAGCCCCAATTCGTGGCAAAACTCAACCGAACTCGGGTCGCCGCCGTGTTCGCCGCAGATGCCGAGCTTGATGCCGGGGCGCGTCTGGCGCCCTTCGCTGATGGCCATGCGCATCATGGCGCCAACTCCTTCACGGTCCAACTGGGTAAAGGGGTCTGCGTCCAGGATTTTGTGCAATTTATAGAAGTCCACGATCTTGGCGGCATCGTCGCGCGAGAAACCGAACGTCGTCTGCGTGAGGTCGTTGGTGCCGAAGGAGAAAAATTCCGCCTCTTCTGCGATACGTTTTGCCGTGACGGCGGCGCGCGGCAGCTCGATCATCGCGCCGACCAGATAGGACAGCTTCACGCCACACCGCTTCATGGTTTCATCCGCGACCTCGCGGACCAGATCCTTTTGCGACTTCATCTCGGAGACCATGCCGACCAACGGGATCATGATCTCCGGGACGATCTTTTTCCCTTCCTTGGTGAGTTCGCAGGCGGCTTCGATGATGGCGCGGGTTTGCATCCTGGTGATTTCCGGCATCGTGATGCCCAGCCGGCAGCCGCGCAGGCCCAGCATGGGATTGAACTCGTGCAGTTCCTCGACGCGGGCCAACAGGCGGTGCTTTTCTTCGATGGTTGCGGCGCTGCCGCCCGTGAGCTCCAGCTTGGCGATTTCCACCATGAGGTCTTCGCGTTTGGGCAGGAACTCATGGAGCGGCGGATCGAGCAGCCGGATGGTCACCGGATAGCCCTGCATCTCCCGATACAAACCGATGAAATCCTGCTTTTGAAGCGGCAGCAGCTGCGTCAGATAGCGTTCCCGGTCTTCCGGCGTGCTGGCCAGGATCATCTGCTGCATGATCGGGATGCGGTCTTCGGCGAAGAACATGTGTTCGGTGCGGCAGAGGCCGATGCCCTCGGCGCCGAATCCACGCGCGATCTTGGCCTGGTCAGGCACGTCGGCATTGGCCCGCACGCGCAAGCGGCGGACCTGATCGGCCCAGGATAACACCGTGGCAAACCGCTGGTACTTGTCCGACTGGCTGGCCTGCATCTTGCCCTGGATGACCTGGATGACTTCGGATTCCATGACGGGCACATCGCCGCTATACACGTTGCCGGTCGAGCCGTTGATCGAAAGATAATCGCCTTCCTTGAAGGAGCGTCCGCCGATCTTGACGGACGTCGCGCCGTCCACTTCGATGGCGTCGCAGCCAGCGATGCAGACCTTGCCCATTTGCCGGGCCACGACGGCGGCGTGGCTGGTCATGCCGCCGCGAGCGGTGAGAAATCCCTGCGCCGCGTTCATGCCGTGGATGTCGTCCGGGCTGGTCTCCTGACGGACAAGAATGACGCGCTCCCCTTTCGCCTTCATCTCCACGGCGCGATCGGGCGTCAGCGCGATCTTGCCCGCGGCGGCGCCGGGACCGGCCGGCAGGCCTTTGCCGAGCGGTTTCTGGCCGGCCTCCGCCTTGCTGTCGAAGATGGGATAGAGATATTGCGCGAGTTGATCAGGACTGATCCGTAGGAGCGCCTCGTTTTTGCTGATCACGCCTTCCTTGACCATGTCGGTGGCGATGCGCACGGCGGCGATGCCCGTGCGCTTGCCGACGCGGGTTTGCAGCATGTAGAGCGTGCCCTCCTGGATGGTGAACTCCAGGTCCAGCATGTCGCGATAATGCTGCTCGAGCCGGCGGTAGGTCTTTTCCAATTCTTTGTACGCGGCCGGCAGCGTCTTGGCGAGCGAGTTGACCGGCAGCGGCGTTCGGATGCCGGCCACGACGTCCTCACCCTGCGCGTTCATCAGGCATTCGCCGAAAAACTGTGGGACGCCCGAGGCGGGATCGCGCGTGAACGCCACGCCGGTGCCACTGGTGTCGCCCATGTTGC
>JANOEZ010000038.1:0-1986 GCA_031413335.1 Nitrospirota bacterium | reverse complement strand
GCTCCAGCATCGCGCGGTCGAGCCATGTCCAGGCGGTGCGGCGGACCAGGTAATCCATCCCCCGCCACCACACAGCAGCGCACCGGCGCGGTCGCTGCCAGAACACCGTTTCCACTCCCACAACGGCAAGCCCCGCGTCCGCAAGCAGACGTTGCATCTCGTCAGGCCGGTAATGGCGATGGTAATAGGTAAAGACTTTACCGGGAGGAAGCGAGTGCCGATCCATCGATTCGACACTGTCGAAGTCGGGCTTTCCCGTCAGGACGCGGTGGTATACCCAGGTGCCTTCCTGTTCGTCCGGCGTGAGTTGCGGAACCGAGATAATGACCTGCCCGCCCGGTGCCATGACGTCGCGAATTTTCTTCAGCACCGGAAGAGGATCGGGCAGATGTTCGAGCACTTCCGTCACCAGCACGACATTCCAGCCTCCTCCCACCTCCTGATCGAACGCGCGGCGTGTCAAGTCGCATACCTGGAAACGGACACGCGTGTCGACGTGGAACTGTTTTGCCAGCGCGGCGGCCGCCTCCAGTTGGCTGCCGGACATATCGACGCCGAACAGGGTGGCGTGGGAAAATTTCCTGGCGCATTGCACCGTATAGATGCCGACTCCGCATCCGGCATCCAACACACGAAATGGCCCGCCGCGTGGCGGCCGCACAAGATCGAGCGTCCGCTTCAGCCGCAGCTTGTACCCGGCATCCCCCGGCACACCCTCGTCGTTGAGCCAGGAGAGCCAACGCCGCTCCCAACCCACCTCGTAATATTTTCGAAGGATCTCAGGAGAAACATCGTTCACGATATCAAGCCCCCCTGCTGATTTTCCGTATCCAATTTCGGCATCACGATTCGCTGCCTTCACTTGCCCTGTTCCCCGCTCCATAACAGTCTCATCGCCCGCATATCGGCGCTGCGCAGATAGCCGAATCCGATCAGACTGATACCATAGGCGGCCACGCCGACGAACACCTGGATAGCAAGTCCCTCCCCATGGAACACCAGCAACGCGGCCGCCATCATGATCGCCGAAACGCCGTAGCGCCACAAGCCGGCGCAGGAGAGGGACAGGGAAAAGGTCTTCCGGACCATTCCCACGACCAGTATCAGCACCATCCATTCGCAGCCGACCGTGGCCAGGGCGGCGCCGACCGCCCCCCAGGCTGGAATCAGCACTAGGTTCGCCGCAACATTGACCGCCAGCCCGATCCCATAGATACCGGCCAGTGGGAGCACGAGATTGGCCGCATTGAGTGCCTGCATGGGAATATTAACCAGCAGCAATGGGATGCCTCCCCATATGAGGATTTTTAGAAGAGGAGCCGCAGTCCCAAACGCCTCTCCGAACACCGCGTGTGTCAGCGGCCCGGCGATACAAGAGGTCCCGACGGCCATGGCAAGTCCGAACCCGAACAGCGGCCGCCAGGTGGAATCGAGCAAGGTCCTGAGCGCATCCGGATCCCGGCCGGCAAGATGGGAAAACCGGGGATAGAATGGACCTCCGATGGCCGCCGCCAATGGCACCAGCGCATCGAGAAACCGGTACGCCGCCGCATACTGTCCGACCTCTTCGACCCCGCGGAACCATTGCAGCATCAGCATGTCCACCCGATAATACAGGGCGAACCCCAGGAGTAGGAGCCCGAAGGGCAGCGCACTGCGCACCATCGCGCGAACGGCCAATACAGGAACGGCTGCCGCGGCAGGCGGACGTCCGATCGCCCCGTACATGCCGGCCAGCATGACGACGTTTACCAGCACGGCTGCCGCCAGCAACGCAAGCGTCGTCCCGCCCCATAACAGCACAACGACGGTGGCGGCGGACCCCACCAGCGAGTTGGCCACCTGGTACAGGGAGACGACATGCAGATCTTCGCGGGCCGTGAGAGAAACGAGCAGCGGGGCCACAAACACCGACACGAGGCTGGAAGATCCCGCAACAGCCAGGCAGATCAACATAGGGACGTCATGCCCCATCGCCGCCGCCAG
>JANOEZ010000037.1:0-6975 GCA_031413335.1 Nitrospirota bacterium | reverse complement strand
CAATACCCCGCCGCCTTTCTTATAGCTCATGTCGAGTGTCTTTGAGGCAGCGACCGTCCTCGACACTCGCCCTCCTTCCGAGTACCCTATGCTCCTCAGCCGTCCGAACCATCTCTCCCGAACCATCCGCCGTAACGCGCGGACCGTCGCGTAGGTACGCCGCATATAGCCGCAGTGGATCTGGCTGTTCGAGCATAGCTTCAAAAAACTTCGATGTTCGTCGAGAGACAATGCGAATGGTTTTTCTGTCAGAATCGCATTGCCACGAGCACCGAAGTATTCGAGATAGGGCCGGCGAGCATAGACAGGTGTTGCCAAGAACGCGATGTCACAAGGCGGCAACTGGATCTCCTTGTCCAACAGGATCCGGCAGTCGACATCGTAGGCCCGTCCAAGAGTGTTCACTCGTTGCGCATCCATATCCGCAATCCACGCAATATGCACATCTGCATAGTTCTTGAGCACCGGCAGATGAACCAGTCTCGTGATGTCCCCTGCTCCTACGATACCGACATCTATGTGGTTCATAACGGCATCGCAGGTTTTTCAGTTGTGGATGCGATAACCTATTCTCGTTTCAATGGCCGTTGGGCCGGACCGATCGAAGAGCGAAACCGACTGAAGCCACCAACTGGATGCCGCAATAGATGGGCACAGCCACTGCTGCGCCAAATACGCCATAGGATCTGATTAAGATGAATCCGATCGCAACCGCCAATAGGGCTCCTACTGTTTCAGTCAACGTCACCGCTTGCGGCGCATCGTGCCCCAGACAGACACGTACAGAAATATGGTATAGGGCAAGGAGGCCATAGCCTGCGGCGATCCAGGGCATGAGATGGGACGCCTCTCTGAACCCGGGGCCCAGCAGTACTTGGGCAATCTGTTGATGAAACAGCGCAAAAATAACGCACGTGGCTGTCCCAGCAGCGAACACGACTGCGAACCATCTGATCAGGTATTTCCGGCTCGCCAGCCAGTCTTTGCGCGCGATGGCCGAATAGTACACCGGGCGTATCGCGGTCTCGGCAATCGTCGACAACATCAGCAGGGGCCGGCTGGCCAAACCATAGGCTGCGGCATACATGCCCACATTCTGAGCCGAGAGCATACTGCCGATCATGTAGCGATCCGCCATGCCCGAGATCCAGCCAAGCAAGCCAAGAGGGATGAGCGGCCGGCCGTAGTCCTTGAATTTTCGCAGGAGATCCTCTTCGTTGAACTCCCGTGAAGGGATCGCCGTCGACTGAACATCGATTGAATACCTCATGACACCGTAGAAGACCAGTGACGTCACAATAAACGCGCCTAACACGATTTCCGTGTGTATTCCCCACCAGACGATGGCTCCATAAGCCAGCACTGGTCTTCCCCATGCCTCTCCGATTTGCCAGACTCCATAACGGTGATGTTGCCTGGAGGCATTCATGACGGTGGTGCGTAACATTCGCATCCCGTCGATCGCCACCAATATCGGCAGCAAGATTAAGACAGTAAGGCTAAACCAACCAGCCACCACGCCAAGAATCCCGAATGGGATGGATAGAGGCAACGCAATAGCTGAGTTTCGCGTGATGCGTTGAAGCGCGGTCCGCTCGACCGGCGCCCCGTCGCCGGATTGCGCACATTCGGGGTAATACCGCAGGAGCGCCTGCATCGTTGGATTCACCAGGACGGACGTGGCAAGCGTGGACAGTCCCACTATGAGAATGACCTCCCCGAATACCGCAGGGGAAAGGGCCTCGGTCAAAAGACGGACGCCGATGATCTGGCCAAGGGCGGCAATGGTCTGAGATACCCCGACCGAGAAGAAATCTGAACGCAGCCATTCTCCGACTTTCATACTCATGGGTATCCGGGCTCCGTTACTCATGGACGCATGGCTTCTACGTATAACGTCATTGCCATACGCCACGGATCATCGCGATCCAGCCCCTTAAACACTTCCACATCGGTGTTATCCGGCTTCATCCGGCGGATCTCGGCAAAGCCGGCCTCCTTTAGAATCTGCTGCATCGTCTCAAAGTCGTAGGCAAAATAATGACCGAACCCGTGAGCAATCTCGTTCAACATCACCATGGACGACTTACCGTGGCGTGCCTGCTCATAGAGAGGATCCGTGGCGCCGCGTTTTGATGCCATGTATTGCTCGACGAAGTATTCCCCATTCGGAACGCCGATACGGACGTGGCCGCCTGGTTCAAGGATCCGTCTTATCTCCTTGAGAATGTGATCGCGGACTGTCTCAAACGGTAGGTGTTCCAGAAAATGCTCGGAGAATAACGCTGCGGCCGATCCGTCTGTGAGCGGCCACGTGCGTCTCATATCGAGCATCAGTATTTCGGTTCCTGGAACCTTGTGCGGAGGGTAGCAATCCATGTTGATCCAGCCTGGAAGCAGCGCATTCCCGCAACCCAGGTGAAGCCGGAGATGTTTCCTCCCGGCTAGTTCAGATGTTACCCGTTTATACCGTCCGCTCACTGCGCAGCGTACGCGCAACAGCGCCATATCGACTTCGTACCGTAGTTTGGACGCCACATCGTTATTAAAGCCTAGGTGGTTCCAGGACTGACGCAATTGAGAGCGCAGACTCTGCGGTAAACGCGCATAGGGAGACCAAGAATTCTGGACCTGATGCAATCCCTCCCCCGGACTATCATGGTGAGTTTCCATGTTCTGCTTCCTTCTCCGGATCGTGAACCAGCAATCTCCGTTAAATCGGCACGAAACGTGGGAGGACAGTCTGCAACTGCACGGCCATGTCCTGCAACGCCGCGTCGGCGGCCGGCATATCCGCAACTGTGTCCATGCCGACTACAAGCCGAACTAATGCGCCGTCTACCCTGCCCTCCATGAGAGAATTCCACAGCAACACAGGTTTCACCATGTTCTGGTTGGTAATGACCTGTCCCTTGTGCTGGAACCAGTAATAGACCACATGCTGCTTCCCCTCTATGGTCGCGACGAGACGATTGACGCGGAGCGTACCGGCATCGGGCAGTCGGGCATCTCGCAGAGTCGTGACTCCTTCTTCTTCAATAATCCATCCGTTGCCTGGAAGGCATACAGCAGGGTTATGGGTATAGGAGTCCTCATAGAGCGATTTGAAATAGGGCACGAAGACATTGACGAGCCCTCCTCCCGGCTTGGCATAGTCAGCCAGAAGATAGTCGGCCCAGGGCAGCGCGTTTTGATAGATGGCATCCATCGGGTGGTGCTGCCCCTTCCAGTCTTTGAATGCCAATGGAAAGGAGGTAAACTCTTCCCGCTGGGGAGTTTTGATGGTTTTTTCCGGTAAGACCAGGGGTATGCATGCGACTGAGATCATCACGGCTATGGCAGCGGCCAAAGTCGGTTGTCCGACATTGGCAAACCATTTCAATTCGGCCTTCAACGGATTTTGGAAACCGCCCTCTGGAACAAGTGCCCAGTCCGACATTCCGCCTTTCGCTCCGGCAATCTTCGCCATCACGAGGCTGAGCAGCACGAGTAGCCCCAAGGCCGGGAGAAAGATGACCCAGCCTTCGAAATCGTGGAGGAACCCCTCTGCCGTATTGATATCGAGGTATTCGGCGAACACTGCGGTCAGCGCGATTCTCACGCTGTTCATGAACACGGTGATCGGGATGGCAGCGAGCAAGAGCAGCGCGCCTCTGATCAGCGATCCTCCTTGGAACACTGCGACGATATAGGCGAGTGCAATCAGCGGCAACAAATACCGCAAGCCGCTGCAGGCCTCGACCACCTGCAGCTTCATCGTGCCGATGTCGATGATGTTGCCCTCCAGGTGAACGGTGATTCCGGACAGCTCGATTACCCATGTACTCAGGCGAGAAGATACCAGCTGCAGAGAAGTGGACATGCCATTGAAGAGTTGAGTAGGCAGCGGCACCATGAATGCCAGCAGGAACAGGGCGGGCCAATTCTTCTTTGTCGCCTCCCATCCCGCCAGCACGAGGAAGAGGCTGTAGGTCATTGCCAGAAAACTGAAACCATAGAAGCTGACCATCATGCCATAGTGTGCAAGAAGCAGCATAAACACGGACAAGAACAGCAGTGCTATTCCCCAGTATCTGGACCCTGGACGATTCTGGCCAGGGGGAGGCTGACTGAGCAGCGTCATGTAGGCCCCGACAATCGGAATCAATACTGCATGACTGTATTCTTCCAAACTCCAATGACCGATGAGCCACTCCATTGCAGCCGGGTAGCCGAACCACAAGGCCCCTAGCGGCACTAATAGCGAGACAAGATAGATTGTGACCATGTGCTTTTACTCCGGCTCAGTGATTCGCCTTGGCACAGTAGCTACTTACGAGGTTCGCGCATTGCTGCGAAAATGCCGTGATGCTGAATATGTCGGCATGATTTGTGTTGTCTCGTGGATTCTCGATCGCCGACCTGATTGCACCGAGGAGTTCCCCACTGTCTTCACAGGAGACGGCATACCCGGCAGTGCCGTCCCGAAGGGGATCCATGCTGCCGTCGCTATTCCCGCCGATCACCGGGATGCCCGAGCGCATGGCCTCAAGGAAGACAATCCCGAACCCCTCCTCTGTGCTGGGCATGACGAAGACATCGGCAGTACGGTATAGATCTGGCAGCTGTGCATCGCTCACCCTGTCGATAAACTTCACGTGGTCTCCGAGACTCTGCTCCAGGGCCAGATGCTGGAGCTTATCGCGGCCGTTTCCATCACCTGCGACTACATAGACGAGGTCGGGATACTCGCGAAGGAGATCCGGCATGACTGCAAGAACCCGGTGGTGCCCTTTGTA
Source organism: Nitrospirota bacterium (assembly GCA_031413335.1). Lineage (GTDB taxonomy): Bacteria > Nitrospirota > Nitrospiria > Nitrospirales > Nitrospiraceae > 2-02-FULL-62-14. The sequence continues at coordinate 2,197 of JANOEZ010000037.1, read as the reverse complement.
TCGATCGTCCAGCGAAATCCGGGAAACCGTCAGCAGTATCCGTTTGCCTTGGAGGCCATACTGCTCCAGTATCTGTTTCGACTTCGGCCCCGGTGAGTATCGATCGCTCACGGTGTTCGGAAGCACCCTGACTCTTTCAGGCTGGATATTTGCCCACCTGAGAAACCTGCGTTTCGTATATCGGCTGACGACGGTCACCAGATCAGACTGTTCCGCTCCCCAACGGATTAAAGGGCTAGGACACTTCCAGGCATCGATCCCGTGTAACTGCAACCACAGGGGTCTCTGTAGCTTGCGTGCAATGATGGCTGCTAAGGGGGCGTGCAAAATATGCCCGCAAAATACCAGATCGAACGGCCCTTTCATCGTTGCAACAGTCATGGCAGATAGCGAGTACCATACTTTGTTGAATATCGGCGCCTGTTGCCGTACGCGCGCCGGTAGTCCCTGCTGACCGGCCTGTCCGAAGCGAGGGAGCACGACGATTTCTCCCACAATGTCGGCATCGGACAATGCCGTCAGTAGATCACGGTTATATTGCGAGATCCCTCCCTGGCCGCCAAAACCATCGGTGATCAACGCGAGGATGCGGATAGGCTCAGTCATCGTTTCACGCTAACCCAACACCGTCGCCACATTATGCGCCCAGCGTCTTGTCCAGAGAGCAGGCTCATGCGAGGTTGCGATACTCGAACGGGATGTCCCCCTCTGAAAGCCGGGGTCATGCTCTATCCAATGTGCCACTGGTATGGAGAAGCCGGTCTTGCCACGCGTGCGAACCGGCTCCGGAAGGGGAAGGCTCGGACTCCGGGCCAGTAGATCCTTTCCTTGATAGGCTCCGCCTGGGGCAAGGGCTGGCGCAAGTCTTTGCAACAGGTGTGAGTCTACCAGCGGGATGCGGACCTCCAACGAGTGGGCCATGCTGGCCCAATCTGTGTCGCGCAGAAGCTGGTTGCGCATATAGAGTCCTGCCTCCAACACCGCTATCCTACTCCGCGCTGTGCCCGGGTCCGGGCTTAAGAGTTCGCCGATATAGTCGAGGGGCCTGAGGCGCCGAAGGCCCTCCCTAACCATGTCCTCGTCCAGCACCGTACTCAGCTCACATGGCATGAAGAGTCCCCGCGTAAGAAGGTACGCGCCGGGATATGTTCCACCATACTCCAACACACTCAGCGCTTTTGGATGGACCGCGAAGGGCCCCGGGATGCAATGCCTGCCCACGGTTCGAGCCAATCGTCCAAGAAACGGAATATGTGATGCTATCTTAAGCCGTCTAACCCAAGTGGGAATTCTTTCAAAAGATGGGTACCCGGCTAGTAGCTCATCACCTCCCACACCTGATATGGCGACCTTCAGGCCGAGTTCGTGAGCCGCCTTGCTGACGAACCAGGTGTTGATACCATCTATGCTTGGCTGATCCATGGCGTCCAGGATCCGTGGCATATCTTCCCGGAATTCAGCCTCTGACACGGTGCGGGTCGTATGGTTGGTCCCGAACTGCCGGGCAACCTGCTCTGCAAGCGGTGCTTCATCGCCAGGCTTGCCTGTGAACTCTGAAAAGGTCAACGTCACGGTCTGAATGTCCGACTGGCCCGCATCGCGCATCAAGCCGACGAGCGAACCGGAGTCGATACCGGCAGAGAGGAATGCGCCGACAGGCACATCGGCCACCAGGTGTTGGCGTACTGAATCGAGAAAGGCCTCGCGTGCAAATCGAGAAAGTTCCACTCCATCGAGCCGTAACGGATCAGACTGTGCCACACAGTAGGTTTCTGCCAGGGAGAAATACCGCCTCGGTTCAGAAACTCCGATTCCCTCCACCCACATGGTCGAGCCGGCCGGCACCGCCCGAATGTCTTGCCAAATCGTATGGGGCTCCGGGACAGATCCAAAGAGATAGAAACCGACATGTCCGGCCGGGTCAGGATCGCGGGAAATTTTGCCTCCGGATTGCAGCGCCTTGACCTGGCTCGCAAACCGGAACGTCCAGCCGTCGTCTGCATAGTACAGTGGCTTGATGCCGTACGGGTCTCTGGCGAGCAAGAGCCCTCTCTTTCTGCTGTCCCACAGGCCGAAGGCGAACATGCCGCGCAGATCCTCGACCATGGCTTCTCCCTTGTCCGCGTAGAGGTGCAGCAGCACCTCCGTATCGGACTCGGTGCGGAAGCTATAGCCCTTGGCTTCGAGTTCGCCACGC
>JANOEZ010000036.1:0-1906 GCA_031413335.1 Nitrospirota bacterium | reverse complement strand
GTGCTGCCTCCGACCACCAACTACGAGACACCCGATCCCGAGTGCGATCTCGACTACATTCCGTGGAAGGCGCGGCCGGCGACGGTCACGGTGGCGCTGTCCAATTCGTTCGGCTTTGGCGGCGTGAACGCGTGCCTGCTCTTTAAGCGAATAGCGAATAGCTGATAGCAGGTAGCCTGAACGGGGTTTTCCTCAACAGTGATCGAATGCGAAGCCTCCTTATCCAGCTATCCGCTATGCGCGACTCGCTATCGGCTATTTTTTAACATGGCACGGACTCCACTCGACGAAGCGCAGCAGGCGATCGGGCATGTCTTTCGCACTGTCCGTCTGCTCGACGAAGCGCTGACACACACGTCCCACGTCAACGAATTCAAGGATCACAGTTCGAAAGACAACGAGCGGCTGGAGTTTCTCGGCGACGCCGTCCTGGCGCTGATCATCAGCGAGCACGTGGCGTCGGGCTGTCCGGACCTGACGGAAGGCGCCCTGTCCAAGCTGCGCTCCCATCTGGTGAGCGAGGCGACGCTCGCCACGGTGGCCCGCAGGCTGGACTTGGGCAGACTGCTTCGGCTGGGTCGCGGCGAGGAACGCACAGGCGGACGCGAGAAAGAATCGATCCTTGCCAATACCATGGAGGCCGTCCTGGCAGCGGTCTATCTGGACGGGGGGCTGGATGCGGCGCGGAGTTTTACCCTCAGAGCGTTTGCGCAGGAACTGGGCGAGGCCGCCAGTCACGATGCGGGCGGGCTGCTCTCCGGCGACTCCAAGACGCAGCTTCAGGAATGGTGCCAGCAACGGCATGACTGCGTGCCGCAGTACGTGACGGAAAAGGAATCGGGCCCGGACCATCAGAAGACGTTCGATGTGCAGGTGCTGGTGCGCGGCAAGGCGTTGGGGCGGGGGACGGGACGAAGCAAGAAAGAGGCGGAGCAGGCAGCGGCGCAACAGGCGTTGGAAGTCGTGAGGCGTGAAACGTAAAAGCATGAAGGGAGGAGGAAGGACGATGATGAGAGGATATTTCAACACGGCGATGCATGTGGCTCTGGTGATGGCTGTTCTTTTCTTCGCGGCGGGGACAAGCCTGGCGGCGGACAAGGACAAGGCTCCGGTCAAGGGGCCCCGGGCGATCATCAATACCAAGTTCGGTGAAATAGAAATCGAGTTTTTTCCGGACAAAGCGCCAAACCACGTGGCGAACTTCATTAAGCTGGCCAAGTCCGGCTTCTACAATGGCACTCTTTTCCACCGTGTCATCCCCGGCTTCATGATCCAGGGCGGGGATCCCAATACGAAGGATCAAACGAACAAAGCGGCCTACGGCCAGGGCGGGCCCGGCTACAACGTCAATGCGGAGTTCAACGATGTCCAGCACAAGCGCGGCATCGTGTCCATGGCGCGAGCGAACGATCCGAACAGCGCCGGCTCGCAGTTCTACGTTGTGGTGGAGAATTCCTTCTTCCTTGACCGCCAGTACACGGTATTTGGCCAGGTGGTGAAGGGGATGGGCGTGGCGGACAAGATCGTGCAGCAACCAAGGGATAATCACGATCTGCCGGTGCAGCGAGTGGAGATGACGGTAACGATAGTGGAGTAGCCGTCGCAGCCGAGTTGCCTCTGTGCTCGCAGAACGCGCACGCTCAGAAGGTGCTCGCCACGGGAAAAGGGCGCGTCCCTGTGGAGAAGCGCCTGTCTTGGCAGGCGCTGGGCGGGTGGGTGCAAAGACGCCCGGGGTGGGCGGGTGAAAAAGAGCGCGCAGTCGAAGGGAGCCTCGGCTGCTGCTCGAAGAAGAGAGTGTGTGGCGGGAGTCTTCGACTTGCCTGGGCGGCAAGAAAGACTCCCGCCTTCATTTTTCGTAGTTCTTAGTGGTGATGCCCGCAGTCGGGGCCGTGGGTGTGCTGCGTGG
>JANOEZ010000035.1:0-17367 GCA_031413335.1 Nitrospirota bacterium | reverse complement strand
CGCGCTGCGGATGCTTAAAAGTAATGACCGGTGCTGATGGTTTCGATCTGGCGGGATTCCTTCGATCCGGAGGTGATCGTTCTCACGTGGATGATCTTTTCGCCCTTCTTGCCGGCAATCTTCGCCCAGTCGTCCGGGTTCGTCGTATTCGGCAGGTCCTCGTGCTCCTTGAATTCATCGCGGATGGCCCTCAACAGGTCTTCCAGCTTGATGCCCTTCTCATTCGTGGCGATCATGCGCTTGATCGCGTACTTCTTGGCCCGCGCCGTGATGCCTTCGATCAACGCACCGCTGGCAAAGTCCTTGAAGTACATCGTTTCCTTCTCGCCGTTGGCATAGGTCACTTCCAGGAACTTGTTCTCATCCGACATCGCATACATGGAGTCCACCGTGGCGCTGACCAGCGATTCGACCAGCGCGCTGCGGTCGTCGTTGTGGCGGGACAGCTCGTCCTGCGCGAACGGCAGATCCGCGCTGACGTATTTGGCGAAAATTTCCTTCGCCGCATGGCGGTCCGGACGCGAGATTTTGATCTTCACATCCAGCCGGCCCGGCCTCAGGACGGCCGGATCGATGAGGTCCTGGCGGTTGCTGGCGGTTGCTGGCGCCGATGACGATGACGTTACGCAGCCGCTCCATCCCGTCGATTTCCGAAAGGAACTGCGGCACGATCGTGGATTCGATATCGGAGGAGATGCCGCTGCCGCGGGTTCTGAACAGCGCGTCCATTTCATCAAAGAACACGATCACCGGGTTGCCGCTGACCGCCTTTTCCTTGGCTTTCTTGAACACTTCGCGGACTTGCCGCTCGGACTCCCCCACATATTTATTCAGGAGTTCGGGCCCCTTCACGTGAAGGAAGAAACTGCGGATCTCTTTCCCCGTCAGATGCGCCAGCCGCTTGGCAATCGAGTGAGCGACGGCTTTCGCAATCATGGTTTTTCCGCAACCGGGCGGGCCATACAGCAACACGCCTTTCGGTGGATTCAACTTGTGTTCAACGAAGAGCTGCGGATGGAGGAACGGTAACTCGACTGCATCGCGAACCTGCTCGATTTCCTGCGCGAGCCCGCCAATGTGGTCATAGTTGACGTCCGGCACCTCTTCAAGGACCAATTCCTCCGCCTCGGACTTCGGCAGTTTCTCGATGACATAGCCGGACCGCGCATCATAGAGCAGATGGTCGCCGACGCTGAGCCGTTCCGTGAGGAGCGGCTCGCCGAGATCCGCCACCTTTTCCTCGTCGAAATGGAGTGTCACCAGTGCGCGGCGGCCATCCAGCAAATCCTTCAGCCGTACCACCTCGCCCTGGCCGTCGAACCCGCGGGTTTCGATGATGTTGAACGCCTCGTTGAGGATGACCTCCTGCCCCTTCCGGAGATCCTTGACCTTGATCGAGGGATGGACGTTGACCTTCATCTTCCGGCCGGCCACATACACGGTCGCGGTCTTGTCGTCTTCCAACCGGGAGAAAATGGCGTAGGTGGAGGGTGGCGCGGTGAGCTTGTCGACTTCCGTGCGGAGCGCCTGAATCTGCGCTTTCGCCTCCTGCAGCGTGACTGCCAGTTTTTCGTTTTGCCTGGATGCCTGATCCAATTGCGACCGGGACTGATGGAGCTGCCGCAATTCCTCCTCCATCGCCTGGATCTGGAGGCGCAGCTTGTCGACTTCCCGATTGGCGTCGTCGCTTCGCTTCATCATGCCAGCATCCTTGTTCGCCAGCCGCTCGGTGATTTTCTTGACGGAATCGCGGAGGGAACTGAACCGGCCCGGACTCCCCTTCGACTCGGCCATCGTCTGCTCCCCGGTGCACGAACCCTGCGTGATCCCTGGAGTCGAGCCTGCAAAATACTAACACCGACCTGAGAGACGGTCAACCCAAACGCCAGTTCCGCATCACGCGCGCGCCAGCGCGTCGAGAAACTGCCGCGTGGCGGACTCGACCGACGCAACGGATAGCATCGCGGACACCGCCGCTACGCCATGGGCGCCCGCCCTGCGCACCTCGGCCACGCGCGCGACGGTGATGCCGCCGATTGCGAACACGGGAAGCCGGCAGCGGCGGCCGGCCTCTTCGAGCGCGCGCAACCCGATCGGCGACCCGTATGCGCGCTTCGAGGGCGTCGCGTAGATCGGCCCCAACACGGCAAAGTCCGCGCCATCCGATTCCGCCCGGGCCACGTCATCCGCAGAATGTGCGGAAACGCCGATCAGGCGATCAGCACCCAGCAACCGGCGGACGGCCGCAACCGGCAGACTGTCCGCCCGCAGATGCACGCCATCGGCGCCGAGCGCCAGGGCAATATCCGCCCGGTCATTGATCATGATGCGGACCCCACGCGCGCGCAGCGAGGCGCACAGGTCTTGCGAGAGAGCCAGCAGGTCTCGCGTGGAGAGATCACGTTCCCGCACCTGCACGGCGTGGAGACCTCCGGCCACAGCCTGCTCGATCAACGGCACGAGCGGACGCCCGCCGGTTTGATGGCGATCGGTGACGAGATAGAGAGGAAAATCAACGCGGGGCAAAGCACAGTACTGAGGACTCAGGACTGAGCGAAAGTATCCCCGGCTCAGCCCTCAGCACTCAGTCCTTATTACAACATCCCCTCGATGGGACTACTGGACGTCGCGTACAGTTTTCGCGGGATGCGCCCGGCTCGGTAGGCCAAGCGGCCGGCGTCCACCGCGTATTTCATCGCCTCGGCCATCATGATCGGGTCCTTGGCGCCGGCAATGGCGGTGTTCATCAGCACGGCGTCGGCGCCGTATTCCATCGCAAGCGCGGCATCGGACGCGGTCCCGACACCGGCATCCACGATGATCGGCACCTTCACCGTCTCGAGAATGATCTTGAGATTGTAGGGATTGCGGATGCCGAGGCCGGATCCAATCGGCGCAGCCAGCGGCATGACGGCAGGACAGCCGATGTCCATGAGTTTTTTGGCCACGATGGGATCATCATTGGTATAGGGCAGCACAATGAACCCTTCTTTGATGAGAATCTTCGCGGCTTCGATGAGTCCCGCCGTGTCGGGGAATAAGGTCTTTTCATCGCCGATCACTTCCAGTTTGACGAGATCGGAGACACCGGCTGCGCGCGCCAGCCGCGCGTACCGGACCGCATCTTCCACCGTGTAGCAGCCGGCCGTATTGGGCAGGATCGTGTATTTCTTGGGGTCGATGTAGTCGAGCAGGTTTTCTTTCGACCGGTCGGTGATGTTGACCCGACGGACCGCGACGGTCACCACATCAGCGCCGGACGCTTCGATCGCTTTCTTGGTCTCGACGAAGTCCTTGTACTTGCCCGTGCCCACCCACAAACGGGATTTGAACTCGCGCCCGGCAATTATCAGCCGATCGTCCGCCATCATGCCCCCTGCCCGCCGCCGATGAAGCTGATAATTTCGATCCGGTCACCCTCTTGAAGACTCCGCCGGTCGAACTCGTTGCGATCCAGAATGGTCATATTCAGTTCCACCGCAACACGGTCCGGACGGATGTCCAACTCGTTGAGCAGCCCGGCCACCGTCAACCCGGCCTGCACCGTCCGCTGCTCTCCGTTCACCTGCATCTGCATCATGTCCAAACCACGTACGAACATCGTACGAAACACAGAAACGCCTTGTCAATCGAGGCAGCCCGGTACGTTCGACCGGGCTGGAGCTTTCGTCCCGACTCCGTTTCCGACTATGATATGGGTATGGATGAGCGTAACCGGCAACTCGCCGAACTCTTTCAGTCCCTTGCGGACTCGCTGACAGATCAGAACGCGAACCCGCACCGGATCCGCGCCTACCGCCGGGCAGCCACTTCCATTCGAAGCTTGCACGAGGATATTGCCGCCATAGCCCAGCGGGGCGAACTGCAGGCGATTCCAGGCATCGGCCGTGATCTCTCAGCAAAAATCGAAGAATTTCTTGGGACAGGAACCGTGCAAACCCAGAAAGCCGCCGGCACTCCACTGCCGCTTGAGATCGCTGAGTGGACCAGCCTGCCTGGATTATCGGAGAGCCTGGTCCAGCACCTGTACGGCCGGCTGGGCATCCGTACGCTGGACGACCTGGAAACACTCGTACGCTCGCACATGCTGCGTACGCTTCCCGGCACCACGGTCAACGAAGACACCCTGCTCGCCGCGATTCAAACCCTCCGGAAACACTAAGCGTTCAGGACGACACTGCGCCGGCGCCGGCCGTCGGTTTCAGTTCTTTGAAAATCTTCCACGTCTTGAGCAGCTCGACCGCCTTCTGCAGCTGGACATCCTCCTCAACCGGCATCTCGCCAAAATCGGCAGGCGTCCCGTTGCTCTTCGGCGGAGCGTCCGCGCCGGGCTTGGCGGCCGGCGGCGTGTCTTTTGAACCCTGCGGCTTCTGGGTTTTCGCGTCGCCTTCCTTGCCGTCCTTCTCGCCCGCCTTAGCCGTTACGGATGGCTGCGCCTTGACTGCGATATCCGGCGTGATGCCCGTGGACTGGATGGACCGTCCCTTCGGCGTGTAGTACTTCGCCGTCGTCAATCGCAGGCCGGAGCCGTCCGACAGCGGGAGGATCGTCTGCACGGATCCCTTGCCGAACGTCGTCGCCCCAAGCACCACGGCCCGCCCCCAGTCTTGCAACGCTCCGGCGACGATCTCCGATGCGCTGGCCGACCCTTCGTTGACCAGCACGATCATCGGATAATCGGCCAACGATTCTTTTGTCTTGGAAAAGTACTCGTCCTTGCGCCCATCCCGCCCTTTAATATAGACGATGAGCTTCCCGCCGCCGATGAACTGTTCCGACACCTCCACAGCCGACGTCAGCAGACCGCCTGGATTATTCCGGAGATCCAGCACCAGCGCCTGCAACTTCTGATCGTGGAACTGCTTCATGGCCTTGCCCAGATCCTTGGCCGAGGCTTCCTGAAATTGCGTCAGGCGGATATAGCCGACGGTATTCTCGATCGCCTTGAAGCGAACGCTTTCGATTTTAATGGTGTCCCGGACCAGGGTGAAGACGAGTGGGTCCAGCGTCCCTTCCCGCTGGATTGTCAGTGTGACTTTCGTCCCCTTCTGGCCACGCATGCGCTGGACGGCATCGAGCAACGTCAATTCCTTGGTCGATTCGTCGTCCACCTTGATGATGAAATCGCCGGCCTTGATTCCGGCCTTATAGGCCGGCGTGCCCTCGATCGGCGCGATCACCGTCAGGCGATTCTCTTTGACCCCGATCTGGATGCCCACGCCGCCGAACTCCCCCTTGGTCTCGACCTGTATTTCCTTATACATTTCCGGCGTCATGTAGGCCGAGTGCGGATCGAGCGTGGACAGCATCCCGCGCATGGCCCCCTGGACAAGATTCTTGACCTTCACCTCATCCACATAGTGTTTTTGAATCTGACTCAGGACCTCGGCAAAGGTTTTCAGCTCCTCGTAGGTCTCGGTCGCATGCCCCGTCCGTTCCCATCCTTTTCCGATGAGCACGCCGAGACACAGCGTCATGACCGCGATCAAGTACCACGTCCGGCGAGTCTGTCCCTGTTCCATGATGTGCGATTCCTTTCCGTCGTCGTTCAGCAAATTATTTTCGCTTGGCCAGCCAGATCACCGGATCCACCGGCTCCGCGCCTTCCCGCAATTCGAAGTAGAGCGTGTTGTCCTTGGTCATACCCGTGTCGCCGCTCGTTCCGATGGCCTGCCCGGCCTGCACATGCTCGCCGGACTTCACGATCAGCGCGGAGGCATGCGCGTACAACGAAAAAAACCCGTTGGCATGATCCAGAATGATGACCAGCCCATAGCCCTTCAACCAGTCGGCAAACACCACCGTGCCGGCCATCACGGCCCGGATGCCGCTGCCCTCCGGCGTCCGGATGTCGATGCCCTTCCGATGGACGTAGGTGTTGAACTGTGGGTGCTTCTGGCGGCCGAAGTGGGAGGCGATCTCGCCGTCTGCCGGCCAGATGAACTGGCCGAGCAGTGAATGCGATTTGCCGCCCCGCTGCTTGATCTGGGCCGTGGCCAGCTTGGTCCGCTGTTCGAGCAGGTCCTTGAGCAGCGAGTCCACGCGTCCGGCGGACCGCTCCAATTCGGCCACCATGCGGTCGTAGGACTCTTTCTCGTCCGTCATCCTGGCCAGAAAAAGATTCTTTCGCCGCTTCCCCTCCTGCACCTCGCTCAGCTTCTGCTCGGTCTCCTCTTTCAACGACAACATGGCATCGCGGGCCGTCGCACGCTGCTGCTCGACCTGCTCCAGCCGGCCCACATCGTGCTGATAGTCCTGCAGCAGGACATACTCCCGCCGGGAGACCGCCGCGAGGTACTGGTACCGCCGATGCAGGTCGGCATAGCTGTCCGACGCCAGCAATACTTTCAACGCCCCCATCCGGCCTTCCATGTATTGGACGCGCAGCCGCGCAAGGATCGAGCGCCGCCGTTCGCCCACACGTCCGCGCAACGACGCCAGGTTCGCGTTGATCTCCTCCAGCTCGTGATCCTTCAACTTGAGCTTGCGGCCGATCTCCTGCCGTTCCAAACGGCTCTGCATGAGTTTCGCGTCCAACTCCTGAATCGACTCGAGCACCGACTCCATCTTCTTTTCCGCCTGCTCGGACGACTTTTTCTTCTCCTTGATCTCTTCCTGAATCTTCTCGAGGGTCTGCCGCTGACGCTCGATTTTCTGCGCGAGCGGATCGTGCTTCTCCTTCGCAGCCCCGGCAGGCGAGGCCACGAGCATTCCGACGATCATCCCGCACGTCACCGCGGCGCGACGTGCCGCGTCCGCCGTCATGATTTCGTCCTCCCCAGATCCAGCACGGACACGACGCTGCCGATGAACCCCAGCAGCAGGCCCGCAACCAGAATCAAGGCCGCCACCTGGCCGGAAAAAAAATGGACGCCCGAGTCGATGCCGAGAAACCGTCCGGGCATGCCCAGGCGGGCGTTGAACAGCTCGAAGCCCCCCCTCAGCATCACCAGGGACACGGCACTCCCCATCACACCCAGCAGCGCGCCTTCAATCAAATACGGAATCTTGATAAACCCCCCCGTGGCCCCGATCAGCCGCATAATCTCGATTTCGTCGCGCCGGGCATAGAGCGTCAGCCGGATGGTGCTGGCAATGATCGTGACCGATGCCGCCGACAGCACCGTGCCGATGCCCACCGCTGCCAGTTCGAGATACCCGACGACCGTGTTCAGGTTGTCGATCCAATCACGGCTGTACTGGACCTGTTCGACCCCGGGCGCCGACTTCAGCCGCTCGGCCCATCGCCGGACGGTATCCGGCGAACGGTAGGATGGCGCCAACGTGATGATGAACGACGCCGGCAATGGATTCTCTCCCAACCCTTGCAGAAGATGGGACTCGTCTGGAAACTGCGCGCGGAAATCAGCCAGGGCCTGCTCTTTCGAGACAGACACGAGCGCCTGCACGCCCGGATCGGCCTTGAGCAGGGTCTGCAGTTCGGAGACGCCCGGCGGCGGCGTGCCGTCCTTCACGTAGACCACAACCTTCAAGTCGCTCTGCAACGATGTTGCTATCGCGCGCAGGTTCACATACAGCAGCAGGAACACGCCAAAGCAGGCCAGCGTAAAGGCCGTCGTGGCCACGGCGATGACCGTGGTCGTCCGGTTCAAACGGATATTCGCCACCGCCTCCCGCACAAAATGAATGAGCCGCCTCATAGCCCCTTCCCCTCGTCCGACACGACTTTTCCCTGATCCAGCGTGACCACGCGGCGGCCGACCTGCTCGATGACCTGACGGTTGTGCGTGGCCACCAGCACCGTCGTCCCCCGCGCATTGATCGTCTTGAACAGGTCCACGATCTCGCGGGCCAACTGCGCATCCATGTTGCCCGTCGGCTCGTCCGCCAGCAGAATGATCGGGCTGTTGACGATCGAGCGGGCGATGCACACGCGCTGCTGTTCGCCGGCCGACAGCATGGTGGGACGGCTTTCCTTCCGGTGCTCGACGCCGACGGCCTTCAAGGCCTCCATCACTTTCCGGCGCGTCTCGAAGGCCGAGAGCCCCTGCACCAGCAACGGCAGCGCGACGTTCTCGTACACACTTTTTTTCGGAAGCAGCTTGAAGTCCTGAAACACGACGCCCATGGTCCGCCGGATATACGGCACGGCGGAGGCCTTGAGGCGGGCCACATTGCGTCCCTGGATCAGGATCTGCCCCTCATCGAGCGACGTCGCGCAATAGAGCAGCTTGAGGAGGGTCGTTTTGCCCGCCCCGCTGGGCCCCATGAGCAGCACGAACTCGCCCTTGTCGATCTGGAGATTGATGTCCGTGAGGGCTGGACGCCGGTCATAATGCTTGGTGACATGAAAGATTTGAATCATGAGCGACTACGTCGGTGGGTGGTGGTCAGCGGCACGAATGCCCACGCCTTCCTCACGAACCACTGTCCACGAACCATCGACCGCCTCTCAGCCATCACCATCGCAAATCGTCTCCCGGCACTTCGAATGCGTGCTCGATGTGCTCGACCACCGATGGGCTGTCCGTGTCTCCCGCGCACAAAATCACATCGAACCGGCAGGGTTGGTCGCGCAGCCGGTGCCGGGCGAGATACTGCGCCGCCAACCGGACGAGCCGCGCCTGCTTCCGGCCATCCACCGCCACGATTGCTCCGCCGTGCGTCGAAGAACCGCGCGCCTTGACCTCGACAAAGACCAGCACCGATCCCGATCGCGTGACAAGGTCCAGTTCTCCGGACGGCGAGCGTTCGTTGCGCGCCAGAATACAGTAGCCCTTGCTTCGCAGATACCGTTCGGCCTCGGATTCCGCCGCCTGCCCGAAGAAACGCCCCACGAGACTCATTCCACCGCCTGCTCCGCAGCCAGCACCGCGTCGCCAACCGGCCGGAAACTGCGCCGGTGGATCGCGCAGGGGCCGTGCGCCGCCAGCATCCGCAGATGCTCGGCCGTCCCATACCCCTTGTGCGCCTGAAAATTGTACTGCGGATATTGCCGGTGATACTCGCCCATCAACCGGTCCCGCGTGACCTTGGCAATCACCGAAGCCGCGGCAATCGACACCGACAAAGTATCGCCCTTGATGATGGCGCGTTGCGGAAGATGAATGGCGGGAAGTTCGATCGCGTCGAGCAGCAGATACTCCGGCATGGACGGCAGCGCCTGGATCGCCCGGCCCATCGCCAGCCGCGTCGCCTCCAGAATGTTCATCGCGTCAATCTCTCGCTCGCTCGCCTGCCCGACCCCGATGCCCACGGCTCGCCGATGAATCTCGCCGTACAGCCGTTCCCGCTCCGCTTCCGTAAGCTGTTTGGAATCGTTGAGTCCTGCGAGCAGGCACCGGCGGGGCAGCATCACCGCCGCGGCCACGACGGGACCGGCCAGCGGACCCCGCCCGGCCTCGTCCAGGCCCGCGACAAGACGGTACCCGCATCGCCTCGCTTCCGTCTCAAAGAGGTCCGTCGGCTCCACGGCACCCTGTGCGTAAAAGAAACGAACTACTTCTTCTTCGCAGGCACGGGCTTCGCCGGTCTGGCCTCGGCCTTCGCGGCCGGCGCACTCTTGGCTTTCGCTGCAACCGGCTCGGCCTTTTTCGCAGTCGCAGACGCCCCGGCTTCAGCCGGCTGTGCGGCTGCGACCGGTGTCACGTTGGCCTGGACAAACTCGCGGTCCTCAAGCTTGGCCATCCGGCCCTTCTTGGCGCGCAGGTAATAGAGCTTGGCCCGGCGCACCTTGCCCTGCCGCATCACATCCACGCGCGTGACGATCGGCGAGTGGACCGGGAAAATCCGCTCGACGCCCACGCCGTACGAAATCTTTCGCACGGTAAACGTCTCGCTGTTCCGCCCGCCCTTGCGGGCGATCACGACGCCTTCAAACACCTGAATCCGTTCCTTGTCGCCTTCGACGACCTTGACGTGGACCCGCACGGTATCGCCGATCTCGAACACCGGCATGGTTTTCTTCACCAGCGACCGCTGGATCCGCTCTAACTGATTCATGACCCTGATCCTCCTCTACTAAACAGACGCTTCCCTGGCTTCCTCATGCACAATCACTTCAAGCAATCGCTGATCCTCGTCGGACAGCGACCGATCTCGTAGCAGATCCGGACGTTTCCGGTACGTGCTTCGCAACGCTTCCTTCCGCCGCCACAGCCGGATCGCTTCATGGTTGCCGGACAGCAGGACGGCCGGCACCGGCAGGCCGCGCAGTTCGGCCGGTCGCGTGTAGTGCGGATAATCCAGCAGCGACTCGGCAAACGACTCGCGCTCCGCGGACTCCGGATCGCCGAGCACGCCTGGAATCAGCCGCACCGCCGCATCGATCATCACGAGCGCAGGCAGCTCTCCTCCGGTCAGCACATAATCGCCGATCGAAATCTCTTCCGGCTCGAGCCCGAGCCGCACCCGCTCATCGATGCCTTCGTAATGCCCGCACACGAATACCAGCCGGCGGGACTCGTCGCGAAACTCTTCCGCCAACCGCTGCGTGAACGGACGCCCTTGCGGCGACGGCAGCAGCAGGCGCAACGACTCTCCAACCTTGGATTCTCCATACTGCCGGCGCAACGCCTCGACCGCTTGGAAGACCGGCTCCGCCTTCATGACCATCCCGGCCCCGCCACCATAGGGCGTATCGTCCGCCACCAGATGACGGCCTTCGGTATAGTCACGCAAGTTGTGCACGCGGGCTTCCAGCAAGTTCTTATCCTGCGCCCGCTTGAGCATGCTCTGGCCCAGAACCGATTGGATTAAATCCGGAAACAGTGTGATCACATCACAGCGCAACACGAGCAGGCTCCTTCGTCGTCGCATCTTCCGTCCATCGGACCGTCATCGTTTTCCCTGGCACATCCACGGCAGCCACCACGTTCTTCGCGGCCGGGATCAACACTTCGCCCTGTTCGCCGCGTACGACAAATACATGATGGCCGGGTGTCTTCAATATTTCTTCCACTGTTCCCATCGAACGGCCGGTCTCATCCTGTACAGCAAGACCGATCAATTCATATTCGTAATACTGTCCCGGCGGTAGTGCCGGCGCCGAGCCCTGCGGAATCTTCACCGTCCAGCCCCGAAATAACCCCGCTTCCTCCGGCGTCGAGCAGACATCCATGCCCAGCACGTAGGACCCATTCATTACCCGCACGCTGCGAATCGTCGCCTCTTTCACCGCTCCGGACGGGGCTTCCAGCGTCACACGCGTCAGCCCTTCGAACCGGCCCGGCACGTCGCTCAATGAGCGCACGCGCATCTCCCCGCGCACGCCGAACGGCTTTTCGATCACGCCGATCGCGACGAATTCAACCGGCTCGGTCATAGCCCGTCCTACTTCTTGATGACCCCGGCCCGTTTCAACAGCGTCCGCACCGTCACCGACGGCTGCGCGCCCTTGCTGAGCCAGTCGAGAATCCGCTCCTGTTTGAGCACCGTGACCGGCGGATGCTTGGCCGGATCGTGCGTGCCAAGGATTTCCAGATACCGCCCGTCCCTCGGCTTGCGGGAATCCGCCGCCACCAGCCTGTAAAATACCAGATTCTTTCGCCCGCCTCTCGACAACCGTAAATGAACCGCCACTGTATCCTCCTTAAAACAAGTTACCCCTGCTCACCGCATGCCCAACATCTGCGCCAACTGCCGTTTGCTGCCTCCACCCGACATCGCCTTCATCATCGTGCGGGCGCCCAAATACTGTTTGATCAAGCGATTCACGTCCTGCACGCTGGTGCCGCTGCCGTGCGCGATGCGCTTCTTTCGGCTGCCGCTGAGGACCGTGTGATCCCGGCGTTCCCGCGACGTCATCGAGTTGATGATCGCGACCGTCCGCGCAATCTCTTTCTCCGGCAGGGCGCCCTCGCCCGCCAGGTTCTTGATCCGTTGCCCGCCCGGCAGCATGCCGAGAATCTCGTCCACCGAACCCAGCTTGCGCACCTGCCCGATCTGGTCGCGAAAATCCTCCAGCGTGAAGGTCTTCGACGTCAGCTTTTTCTGGAACGACTCGGCCTGCTCCTTCGAAAAGACCTCCTGCGCCTTCTCGACAAGCGACAGTACGTCGCCCATGCCCAGAATGCGCGACGCCATCCGGTCCGGATGGAACGGCTCCAGCGCGTCCAGCTTTTCCCCGATACCCAGATACTTGACCGGCTTGCCGGTCGCGGCCCGGATCGAGAGCACCGCGCCGCCACGCGCGTCGCCTTCGACCTTCGTCAGGATCACGCCGGTCAGCCCGACCTTGCCCTCGAACTGCTCCGCCATGGTGACGGCATCCTGCCCCGTCATGGCGTCGGCGACGAGCAACACTTCATGCGGCGCGACGGCCTGCTTGACCGCCACCAGTTCGCCCATCAACTCGTCGTCAATGTGCAGGCGTCCGCCCGTATCCAGCACGACCACATCGAAACCCTGCTCGCGGCCTCGCGTCACACCATCCACACAGGTTTGCGCGACATCGGCCTGGGCGGACACAGCCCGATGCACGGGCACATCCAACGTGGCGCCGAGGCTCGCCAATTGTTCGACCGCCGCAGGCCGCCGAGGATCAGCCGCCACCAGCAGCACGCGCCTGCCCTGGCCCTTGAACAGCTTCGCCAGTTTGCCGCAAGAAGTCGTCTTGCCGGCGCCCTGCAAGCCGACCATCATGATCACCGTGGGCGGCTCGGAGGCCAGCTTCACGCCGGACTGCTCGCGGCCCATCAAATCGCGGAGTTCGTCCCAGACGATCTTGATGACTTGTTGTCCGGGCGCGAGGCTCTGCAGCACCTCCTGCCCGACGGCCTTGACCCGGACGCGCTCGATGAATTCCTTGACGATCTTGAAGTTGACGTCCGCTTCGAGCAGCGCCAGGCGCACCTCTTTCAGCGCATCGGCGATGTTCTGTTCCGTCAACACTCCATGCCCGCGGAGTGTTTTCAGGATCTGGCCAAACTTCCGGCTCAGCGTATCGAGCATTGTCCAAACGCTCCTAATCCCATCGAAAATACTGAAAAAGTTTATCGGTGAGTGTACTGTCGAAAGGGCTCGTAAGTCAAGGTAGAATCAAGCGAATCTGAGGACAACGGGGGGCTGATTTTATTGTTTGCAGGCGGGTGAAACAGGCGCGTTTTTTGGCGACGCCGGTTGCACGGCAATGGCCGCGCGGTCAGCTGCATCGGCTGGCTCTCCGAACAGCAAGACCATGACTGTTCTGATTTCCTCTGGTGAAATCCGGTAGGTTGGCGCGAGATAGCGCTTTTGCGCCAGCTTGCGCTCGTGCTGGTCCTCCGGTTCGTAATAGCCGACGAGAATGCTGTCATGGTCGGCCTTCTTCAAACGTTTGAGCCACCCTTCGGTCACAAGACCCGGCTTGCCGCGTGACGCGATCAATTCAAGTTTCGTCCAGATGGCCCACTGGACAAAGACGCCCCAGGTCTCGTGCTGCGTTTCCCAAGCTTCCCGCTCAGAGAGATACCGCGTTTCGGTGGCCGTCCTTCGCTGCAGGACCGGCGTGATCTTCACCTCGCCATACCGACACTTCTGCAGATCCCGCGCCGCGGCCAGCACACGCTCGCCGTCCGTGTTCGGATCGGGCGGCTTCGACTCGAGGTAATCCATGTAGGCGTGGTACAACTCGTGATAGAGGTTGCCGACTTCTGAATTCGTCATCTTCGTGAGAGGCCGCAGCGTCCCGGCCGCTTGGTTGAAGGACAGGGCCCGGTTCAAAATCATGTGGTGATCTTCCGGATGATATTCCGCCGCCCAGCGGTGGAGGTCCTCGAAGGTCACCGTCACGAAATCCGGCGGCAGATCCCTGAGAAATTTGGTGGGCAGGCCCAATTCCTCAGACTCGCTGATGAGCGCGGCCAGCGGCAGCCGCGTCAGGTCGGTGGCCGGCTGCGGCGATTCCGCCCACAGCGGCGAGGCGCCCGACAGGATAAGGCACACGACGACGAACCGCTTACTCCACGTCACAAGGATAGCCCTCTTTAGAAGACTCACGCGTGTCATGTTCCGGTTGTGTGTTGCGAGGCAGCGAGAGGATTTCAACGAAGATCGTCTATGCATCCCAATGGTGGTACCCGCTTTCCTCCATTAACGCCCATGTATCTAACATAGAGGAGGGTACGGCGTCGAGAAATCGCGACGGTCTCGACAGGACCGCCCCGGTCGCCTTGTCGTAGACATTGATCGGATAGGTGAGGTGCAGATGCTTCTTCGCGCGCGTCACCGCCACATAGAACAGACGCCGCTCTTCTTCCAATTCCTCGTTGGACGTGAATGAATAGGCTGAGGGAAACCGGCCGTCCACGGTCCAGATCACGAACACGCACTGCCACTCCAACCCCTTCGCAGAGTGAATGGTGGACAGCACCAGCCGCTCGTCGTCCCGATCGCCCGCCTCCACATCGGCCACGCTGGCGTCCGGCGGCTCCAAGGCCAGGTCGGCCAAAAAGTCGCTCAGCCCGGCGTACCGCTCGGCGATCGTATAGAGATGCTCCAGATCGCGCATCCGCTTTGGATAATCGTCGTAATGTTCCTTGAGGATCGGCAGGTAATAGCGATAGACCTCGTTCACCTGCTCGGCCGGCGTGAGCGAGGGCGAACGTCCCGCCTCCTCCAGCATGATCGCCAGGTCCTTGAGCGGACGCGACGACCGGCCGCTGACTTCCCGCAATGCCGCCAGCGGCTGTTCGCTTCTCACGAACGACGCGATCAAATCCTGCGCCTTCTTGGGCCCGACCCCTTCCACCAGCATCAGGAGACGATTCCAGCTCACGGCATCGAGCGGATTGTCGATCACCCGGAGATGCGCGAGCAGGTCCTTCACGTGCGACGTTTCGATGAACTTGAACCCGCCGCGCTTCACGAACGGCAGGTTTCGCCGCGACAGCTCGATTTCCAGATCGAACGAATGGAAGCTCGACCGGAACAGCACGGCGATTTCATCCAACGGAACGCCTTCCTCCCGCAATTCCAGAATCCGCTGCGCGATGAACCGCGACTGGGCATTCTCTCCCCCCGCCTGCACCAGCGCCGGCAGCGGCCCGTCGAGCTTCCGCGTAAAGAGATGCTTCGCATACTTCTCGGTGGCACCCTGAATGATTTCGTTGGCGAGATTCAGGATCGGCTGCGTGCTGCGATAATTTTCTTCGAGCTTGTAAACCTTCGTGCCGGGAAACAGCGTGGGGAAATCCATGATGTTCCGGAACGTCGCGCCCCTGAAGCCATAGATCGATTGCGCATCGTCCCCAACGGCCATCACGTTCTCGTGCGTCGCGGCCAGCTTCCGGACCAGGTCAGCCTGCAGGCGGTTCGTGTCCTGATATTCGTCCACCAGAATGTAGCGGAAATTCTGCGAGATCGCCTGCCGCGTCGGCTCATGCAGAGTCAGCAGTTCCCGCAGCTTGGCCAGGAGATCGTCGTAATCCATGAGTTGCTTCTGCCGTTTGGCCGCCACATACGCGTTGCGCAGTCTGTCGAGATCGTTCAGATGTTCCGCGAAGTGGGCGAACTCGCCGAGCAGCACGTCCTCCAGGCTCGCGAGCGTGTTCTCGCACTTGCTGAAGATTTCCGCGATCGTCCCCTTGCGCGGGAACCGCTTGTCCTTTTCGTTGAGTCCGAGTTGATTGCGGACCAGCGCGATCAAATCCTCGGCGTCGCCGCGATCCAGGATGGTAAAGCCCGGCTCCAGTCCGATCGGCCGCCCGTACCGGCGCAGCAGCATGTTGGCCACGGAATGGAAGGTCCCGCCGGCCACCCGCTCGCTGCGCGCGCCGATCAGGACCCCGGCCCGTTGCAACATTTCCTGCGACGCCTTGCGTGTGAAGGTCAGGAGCAGAATTGCAGTCGGATCGACGCCCTTGTCGATCAGATAGGCCACGCGATAGATGAGCGTGCGTGTCTTGCCGCTCCCGGCTCCGGCAATCACGAGCGAGGGGCCGTCGACTGCCGTCACCGCCGCCAGTTGCTGTTGATTCAGCGCAGCCGCATAGTCCAGCGACAGCTTGGCCGGCTGGGATTCCTCCGCCGACTTCTTTAATATGTAGGGCTTGATCTCCCGATCCATGAATCAGTCCGTGCGCACCATGCGTGTCCGACGAAGCCTAGCGAAGGCGGATATAGCATACCCCTGCCCTTAGCGCAATGAGCACTCCCACCCTACCATTGGTTGCGTATTGGGTGGAAAGACCGGGATGGACTTGTATATAATGGGCGCTAGTTTTTGGAGGGGCTGATGTCTGCGACTCAAGATCCCTACGCCGCAACGTTACGCGATCTGGCCTCGTTGATGGTCGCCGTCTCAGGCGAGTCCGTCACGATGGTCAAGCGCAGCGCGCCCGAACAGGCCATGAAGATCAAGAAGTCCGGCGAATGGGAAATCTACCTGGAGTTTCTCAAGCTGCTGTTCAATCTGGCCGACCGACTGTCGGCGCATTACATTCCCCTCAAAGACCAGCCGCTCTTCATGGACGGCCTGGTCGATGCCGTCACCCAGCAGCTCAAGAACGTGCTGGCGCCGGCGCTGGGACCCGACACCGATGAAATGGAAGTCGTGCTCGCGATCGGCCAGACCGTCGGCCAAAGCCGCGAGCGATATGAACGGTTCAAGTTTCTCGTGACCGAGGACGGCAAGCAGAAGGACGAATACTTCACCGTCTTCGGCGAAACGATCGCGCACTTGATCGGCGCAGCGGGCAACGGCATGGTGATCTCCTCCGCCACGCTCTGCGGGAACGCCGTCATTCCCGCCATGACGTCCCTGCTCGAAGCCGCCACGTCGGGAACAGCCCCGGGCCAGGCCGCCGCCGCCGCGCCTCCAGTACCCGCGTCGGGGGGGGGAACCGGCAACGAGATCAAGCTGGTCAGCGTCATGTCCACCGTCCATGGCGAGGAAATCGAAACCCGCTGGGGCCTGCATCCCCGCTTCCGGCAGGATCTGAAGCCCGAACAGGCGCAGGAATTAAATACGCTGATGAATCGCGTCGCGCACATTCTGGGCGCCCGGTACGCCTCCGTGGCCTTCTCGCCCGGATGGGCGGCCTGGCACCAGCAGGGAGGCACTGCCTGAATGAGCGAACATCAGCCACCTGGACAATTCTCATCCAGCATGCCGGGCGAACTGACCCGCTTGCAGGAGCTGGCCTATAATCTCTGGTGGAGTTGGACCCCCGATGCGCGGCGGCTGTTCGAAGCCATCGATCCGACGCTGTGGCGCCTCTCGCACCACAATCCCGTCAAGCTGCTCCACGACCTGAAGCCGGAACGGCTGGCGTCGCTGAACGACGATCCCGTCTTCAGCCGTCTCTACGCGTCCGTGCTCAAAGCCTATGATGCATATATGGGCGACTCGGCGACATGGGTAGCCAACCGCCATCCCCGACTGGCTCAGAGCCGGGTGGCGTACTTCTCCGCCGAGTTCGGCCTGCA